>CAJPTS010000059.1 GCA_905373625.1 Bacteroidia bacterium | reverse complement strand
ATTCTAATCAATTCGTAATAGCGAACGGAAGTTTCTGCTCTTTTTTTGTTGAAAATCGCTAACTTAGGTACTATATTTTTACCTAAAAGTAAGAGCAAATGAGACGAGTTCTATTTTCGTTGCTGTTCTTGTGTGTGGGGGTGTTACTCTATGCACAAGATCCAGTTCGCTTCGGCGACCGAGAGGTCTACTTAGAAGCAAATGTTCGCCCCAAGGTGCGCGGACACAAAACATCAAGTTTGGAGTTGGGGAATCCTTCAGGAGAGAAACTCAACGTCCTAGTGCAGTTTGCTTCAGGCAAGATTGCCTACGAAGCGCTAAAGCAAAAAGGTGTTGAACTGGGAGATTATCTTGGTTCGAATGCTTACTATGCCAAAGTTGCTCCTGGTAGTCGTCCAGGTGACTTTGTGGGAACTGGCATGCGCAGTGTGGTACCCATCCGCGGAGAGTGGAAGGTAGTACACAGCTTGCTCCAAGATGAGAAGCCAGATTGGGCTGTAGAAGGAGAAAATCTTAAGGTTGATCTTCTTTGGTTCAGTGGTATCGATCCTGAGTTGATAAAGGCGGATCTGAGAAAACGAGGTGTAACCTTCTCCTTGTCCTCAGATCTGTTCCGTACGGCTCATGTAACAGCCACACGCGAGCAATTGCTCGCGCTCGCCGAATCTGACTACGTGTCTGCCATTCGTTGGCCTGAGCCTCCGATGGAGCTCAACAACTACCGTGGTGCACGTCTGAGCGGTGCTATGAACCTGCGTCAGTTGCCCGAACTCGGGGGACGCGGTCTCACCGGAAAAGGCGTTCGGCTTGGTATCTGGGATGGCAATGTGGGCGACCACGTTGACTATGGCAACCGCGTACACCGCCAAGAGTTTGAAATTACAATTGCTAGCTCGGGGGGGCACGGTATGCACACCACGGGGTCTATCCTTGGGGCTGGGCTTCTTGATGAGCGTGCTCGTGGGATGGCTCCTGAAGCTGAAATCTGGACGTGGAACTTTAACAAGCAATCGAATGGAAAATCGGTTGCCCAAGAAATGTTAGAAACGCAAGAGAAGTATAATATATCGATTACTTCTAACTCTTACGGGTTGCGCGTAGCTAACCTTTGTAAAGCCCTTCAGTACTTTAATTACACTATGATGGGCAATCAGAATACTGACCTCTTGGCTTATTACATTCCTACACTCACGCACTGCTATTCTGCAGGAAATGACCAAGGAGCATGTGGTTGGGCATATGGTCACATGTCTAATTACGCGAAGAATATCATTACCGTTGCCGCGTTGACAGCTGCGGGTGAGATGACTGACTTCTCTAGCTTTGGACCTTTCAAAGATGGGCGTCTAGCGCCTATAATTGCGGCAAGAGGAGAGTCTGTATATTCTGTAATGCCAAATCAGTCTTACGAGAGCATGAGTGGTACTTCTATGTCCTGTCCTACCACGGCTGGACATTTAGCGCTACTCACACAGCGCTGGGGACAACTCCACGGTGGTGCACTGCCTTTCAACTATTATTTGAAGGCCTTGATTGCTAACACGGCAGACGACGCGGGAACGCCTGGTCCTGACTACCAGTTCGGTTTCGGGGTTCTCAACACGCTCGCTGCTGTTACGGCTATGGAGCATAACTGGCATGCCTTTAATTCTATTGCAAAAGGTGCGACAGACGCTAAAGAACAAAAAATCACGGTGCCAGAAGGAGTAAAAGAACTCCGCGTGATGCTTTGCTGGAATGACCCAGTGGCGCGCAATAAAGAATACGCAACAGGTGAATGTCCTTTAGTGAATGACCTTGACCTGACCGTGGTTAACGGTAGCACTACCTATATGCCTTACACGCTCGATCCTAAAAAGCCTGCTGCTGCAGCGGTAGCTACAACTAAAAATGCTGTAGATAACATCGAGCAAGTGGTTATTAAAACTCCTGCTGCGGGCGAATATACGATTAGCGTTAAAGGAGATGTAAAACAAGAAGACAACCAAGACTACGTAGTGGTTTGGTACTGGGATTACAAACGCCCAGCGATCACATCGCCTATGGCAGGTGACGTTTATGCGCAGGGTGACGACATCTTCTTGCGCACCGAGAACCTCGCTGCTAAGTTGAAAGTAGAGCTCTCTACAGACGGTGGCACTAACTACAAAGTAGTGAAAGCTGCTGCTTCGTTGTGTGACTCTGTTACTATCCCTGTTGAAACACCTGCTACAGCTAAAGCTGTTCTCCGTGTGTCTGATGCGAACAACCAGATTGTACAAACGTCGGGCTTCTTCACCATTATGGGGCAAGTAAAAGGTCTAAAATTAACAGAGGCTGAATGCGCTACTGATGGATGGAAACTGAATTGGGAGGCAGTGGACGGTGCAGCGAAATATGAAATTTTGCGTGCAGACGTAGAAAAAGGTATTTACACATCCTTGAAGGTTACAGATAATGCGGCTACAGAATACACACTCGAAGCTGGAGCAGTTAAGCCAGGTGATCGCAATGTATATGCCGTACGTGCTATCAATGCACAAGATGTAAAAGGACCACGCAGTGTAGGAGTATTGGCTAGGGGCGCTGCTTCGCTTACCATAACGTCTCTTCCTTATCTTGAGTCATTTATGGGGTCGCCACTTAAGTATCTCAAGGAAAGCCATGGCGCCAACTTATCCTTCCTGACACAAGAGACCAACGTAGGATTAGGTTTACCGATAGGTTCGAATCTCATTGCATGGCGCGGATCCAAACCAGCACCTGAGTGGAATGAGCCATTCACTAAGCAGCAAGCCAATGTAGGTTCTATCAAGAGTTGTAAAGTTACGCTACCCACCGTTGCGGCATCTACAAAATTACAGCTCTCTGCTTTTTACTATCTGGCACAGAGCGCTAGAGAGAAAGGTGCGCTTCTGCGTCTGTTGGTAGACGGTGTTGAAAAACCTGATGTTCTCGGACGTAATCAGCTTGTTGGCGATGGGGGCGAACACTACGTTACTTATGACCTGACCGATAAGGCGGGCTCTACCGTTTCGCTCGATTTCCAAGTTGCCTTAGCTAATGATCGCGACCTGTGTATTTTGGCTTACTATCGTCTGTATCAGACAGATGACAAGAAGGATGCGGGAATTGCATGGGTTAATGATCCTGCCATCGAGACTAAAGAGCAAATGCAAGATGAAACCATCACTTTCAAACTGCTGAACTATACATCGAACGAATTATCTAATGTGCCCGTCTCGGTTCAAGTTGATGACAAGGTTATTTACTCCACCGTGGTGCCTACATTGAAGCCATTCGAAGACAGATTGTTTAGCATCAATCACAATTTTGCTAGCGACAAGGCGCACAAATTCAAAGTTGTGGTTACTGCCGATGTGGAAGGTGACCAAAATATAAAGAACAACTCCAAGAACTTCGAGGTGTACAATATGGGGAATGTGCTTGCAATGCCCGAAGTACGCTATGTAGAGTTCTTTGGTATGGTATTCCCTATACCGCCTCATGTATCTACGAGAATTAAAGGTAATATCGGGTTTACTGACGGACAAGGAGAGTTAGGGGATTACAAGAAAAATGAAAATGCGGTACTCCAAGTATTGCCTACCAACCCCAACGCAACAGTACAAGTAAGGTTCAACAAGTATGACTTGCACGAGCGCGATACCATCTTCGTTTATACGGGTGAGGTGCCTGCGAACTTGCGTGTAACGTCTGATAAAGCTGATTTCATTATCACTGGAAAAAGCTCGAAGGAGATCAGTTACGTATCACATGCATTTAATGGTGGTCTAACCTTCTTCTTCCAAGGCGATCCTGATGGCGAAGTCGGTGGTGTTGGTTGGGAAGCGCAACTGAGCGAGATTGTGTTGCCAGACAAATGGGAGCTCGCTAAGCTGGAAGAAACTGACGGCTCTGATGAAACGCACAAGAAGCTGAAACTCACGGTTAAGAACTTGCTGCCGATAGTGTTAACCAATGTACCTGTTTATGTCAATGTAAATGACGGTGTAACGGCTAAGCTCTTAATACCAGAACTGAAAGCTAGCGCTGATACCGAATTTGTGGTTCCTAACGAAATCAACGTTAAAGAACCTATGCGCGCCGATGTGAAGGTTGTACTAGACCGAGACGGTCAGGTGGCTAATAACAGACGTACACTCTCTATCATTCGTGACAAAGTTTGGAATGGTGGTGGTAAGATTGCGGAACCACTTGCTCTCTCTCTCATTAAGTTTGAGCAACTCAACGAACAGAAGGCTCATTCATTGGTAGGTACAAAGTATGTAGATTATCGTACTCAAACAGAGATTCCTTTCTATACCACTTCTGTTAACCACTTCAAGTTCACTCTCAGTGCTAAGCCAACGGCTCTACAAGCTAATAAGGCGGCTATTCGTCTTTTCATTGATCAAGATGACAACAACGAATTGAACGAAGCAGCTCCTGAACTCTACAAAGTGGATATCGCGGAAGGAAAGGATGAGTATACACTTGAAGTAAACTTCGCTGGTCAGACAACAGTAAAAGCTGGTAAACACCGCATGCGTATTTTGCTTGCTAATGACGCTAATTACGCTCTCTTCAAGCAGGCGAAAGACATCGAGTGGGGACACGCTATTGACTTCACTGCGGATATTAAAGAGGGGGCTAGCCCATTCGAATATGAAATGGGTATTGTCGGAATACCGAACATCGCTTCTGGGCGTGGCAACTTAACCGATAAGACTCCTGTACAGATTACGCTGATTAACAATGGTCTCAAACCTGTTAAGGAAGTAAAAGTCTCTGTTAAAGCTGATGAAACCGCTGAGGTTGAAAAAACAATCACGTTTGACTCTGAGCTTGCTCCTACTAAAACAGTTACTGTACAAATCCCTGATTACACAGCAGATTTCTCTGCAGAAGGTAAGCACTCCATCTTAGTTAAGCTGCTTAAGGAAGACGCTGACAGTTATGACAATGAGGCTCATATGAATTTCATCAAGCTGCCAGAAATCGGCAATGATCTCTACAGTTTAGCATTCGAAGCAAAAAAAGGTGATTTCTTAAAACTCTCTCCAGTTACGGGAGTTGAAAATGAAATAACCCTAGAGGGATGGTGGAATATCAACATGCCACATACCACAGGCTTGGTAGACTGCGGCGAAGGTAGCGTTTACATGGGCTTGTTTGTTGGTAACGCGGCAGTGCCTGCTAATGCACTGGTAGTCTTCGCGGGTGAGTGTGGTTTCGTTAGTGAAAAGTCTGCTATTGCGCCAGGTTCATGGCATCATCTTGCAGCTACAGTATCGCAGGCTGCGAAGAAGAGTACAGTACATGCTTATGTGGACGGTGTGGAACTGCCCATGAGGAAGATGAATGCTGATGACGGTTTTGCATTCGGTGCTGTGAATATGAACATTGGTTTAAAGGGTGAGAACTTAATGTTCCGTATGTGGAAGAAGGTTCGCACGGCTAACGAGATCAAGGCGAATATGTCGAAGAGTGTTCGTACAGGTACAGACCGAAAAGTTCCCGAAGAATGCTTAGCTGAGCTGATATTTACTGAAGGTAAAGGTCGCCTAACCTCTTATGGAGATGAGGCTACAGCTACGATTACGGGCTTCCGCAAAGATGAGAGTATTTGGAAGCCATTCGTACCTAAGACTTATTCGAGTGTAGAGGTAGTGGGTCAGTCTATCCCCGTTCAGATAGAGGGCGAAAACATCACGGCAACCATGCCTTCGACTTTCAGTACGTTTAACAACGTGAAAGTGAAATTCGAATCGGATTGGAAGGGTGTGGAAGTTAAGCAAGGCAATACAACTGTAACTGATGCTACGCCACTAGATTTCAGTGCTGCAGAACACTCATTACCGTTTACGCTGAAGCTCGAAATGTTGGGTAAGACCGTGACGGAAAATGTTACCATTAAGCTTGTGAATGATAAATCTGAAGCGTGTGACATGCTTGGGCTCACGATGAAGAAAGACAAGAATCCTGGCTTAAAGGATGATATCACGAAGAGTTCTCCGCTCGCTTCGTTAATCGAACTTGAGGCTCAAAATGAGTCTGCAACAAGTGTTTTAGATCCTACGAAGGTGGTATTACAAATTACAGGCATTTCCGAAAAAGCTAAGCTGTACAAAGGCGAAGAAGAGGTTGCAGTGAACACGGATATCACGGTAGATTTAACATCGCCTGTTACATTTAAGGTTGTGGCAGAGAATTTGCGCGATGTGAAATTCTACACCGTTCGTATCTCCATGACACAAGAAATTACTTGGGCTATCGAGACGATTACTTGCAACTACGGCGCAGCAGATCAGCAGCTTGATGCTACGGCTTCGTCTAAACTTCCAGTTACTTACGTAAGCGCCAACCCAGATGTGGCTGTAGTAGATGGCAATGGTAAGTTGGTGACTGTCGGTATCGGTACAACTAAGATCTTTGCAAAACAGGAAGGTAATGCAATCTTCAAGCCTGCAGCTGACAAAGAACGCGAAGTTAAAGTAGAGCGTGTTGCAATCACTATCAAGGTTAAGGATGCCGAGATGGAAGTGGGTGAAGAGCTGCCAGAATTAGAGTTTGAATATCAAACATTGGTATATCCGAATACCGAATGGCAATTTGATGATACATACAATGTATGCAACACGGGTACTACCACTGTCGCTACCTTCCCGCTCGCGGTTGGTACATATGACATCGTTCCTGTAAAGGGTACAAATCCGTATGAATTTGGTAACTATACTGTAACACGTACAAAGGGTACATTGACCGTAAAAGCTGCTGTAAAAGCGAAGAAAGTTACCTTCGTAGTTAAGGATGAAAATGATGCTGCGTTACAAGATGCAGAATTAACACTTGGCACGCTGAAACTTAAGACGAGTGCCGACGGTAAGTCTGAAAACTACTTATTGCCCGAAAAGTACAAAGTAATTGCTACAAAGGCTGGATACACGTCTGACACCAAAGAATTTGAAGTGGAAGACGCTGATCAAACGGTAGAGTTGAAACTTTTGAAAGAAGAAATTACGCTCACGTACACAGCTGATGAGCACGGTATCTTACAAGGAGTTACTACTCAGAATGTCGCTAAGGGTAAAGACGGTTCTACTGTTGTGGCAGTATCTAAAGACCTCAAGTATCGTTTCAAAGAATGGGACGATAATCATTCTAACGTCGCTGCACGTCAGGATAAAGCTGTAAATGCCAATGTCACCGCAAAGGCTATTTTTGAAACGTTTAAGTACAAGCTGAAATACGAAACAACTGAAGGTGGTGCAGTTGCTAGTGGTTCTGTCGCAGAACAGGAAGTTGTACCTGGTGAAGACGGTACGGCAGTAACAGTACAAGCACAGCCTGGTTATTACTTCGTAGGTTGGTCTGATGGCAAGACAGAGTTGACGCGTACCGACACTAAGATTTTGGCAGATCAGACCATTACGGCACGTTTTGCTAAACCAAACCTCCTCACTTGGGCTGAAGATTTCGATGCAGAAGATTTCGATCTGAATACTTGGAATCGTAACAGACATACGACGGGTGAAGGTTGGCAAATAATTCCCAAGAGCAGTGTAAATCGCACATTGAAGGGTAGATGCTTGTCATTGGCTGCACCGCTAGAGTCTCCCGTACCGAATTATCCTTTAATGTGGGCTGCATCGCCATGGTTATCTATCGATGGACACGCAGTAGACGCTAAGGTGATAATAAGCTTTGAGCGCTATGTACAAGGTAATGACCATTCTGTTGCTAAGCTAGAATATTGTTTCGAAGACAATAACTGGACGAAAGCTATTGACATAGATCAGAAGACGGGTGGAGCGAAGTATGAAACCTTTACTCTCGATGCTGCTAAGCTAGGTTCGAACAAGGTTTTGCGTTTCCGTTGGGCATTTGATCCTGCAGGAGACGGTGCAAACAACTACTTGGTGATCGATAATATAAAAGTTGCTTACGAAACTCCTGTAAATGCAGTATTGCGTTACTACGCTGCTGAGAATGGTAAGGTTCAGAAGGAAAGTGAAGCAGCTGCAAAAGAACTACAGCTCACTACACCTATTGGTACGAAGGGGGCTAAGGTAAAGGCAGTTGCAGATGCGGGGTATGCATTTGACAGATGGTCAGATGATCTTCTTGCGGCTGAGCGTCAAGATGATAAAGATATTAATGTGACTGCGTACTTCAAGCCTGTACTGACGAATACTCACGTAATCCAGTACATTGCTGATGAAAATGGTTCGATTAACGGTCTTGCATACCAAGTTGTAAAACAAGGCGAAAAGACTTCAGGTGTAACCGCTGTACCAAACGAGTACTCTGTGTTTAACAAGTGGGAGGATAATAATAGCACTGATCCTTACAGAGAGGACGTTGTGGGTGCTGAAGATAAGACCTACAAGGCTACATTTACTCGTGTTAAATTTGTTCTGACTTATAAAGCTGAAAATGGTGGTAAAATTAAGGGTACTGCTAAGCAGGTGGTTAAGTCCGGAGAAAGTGGCAAAGAGGTAGAGGCAGTTGCCGATGCTGGTTATAGGTTTAAGAAGTGGAGCGATGGCAAGACAGAAGCTAAGCGTACAGATCTTAATGTAACTGCAGATAAGACCTTCACAGCTACATTTGAAGAGTTGCCTAAGTACACGATAACTTACGTAGCAGGCGAAGGTGGTACTATCTCTGGCGAAGCTACGCAGACGATTGCAGAAGGTGGCTCGGGTACAGAAGTAGAAGCTGTTGCGGACGCTGGTTATCGTTTCGTGAAATGGGATGATGAGAAGACCGAGGCGAAACGTACCGAAACCAACGTAACCGAGAGCAAGACCTATAAGGCGCTCTTTGAAGCTAATCCTACGACTTATACTTTAACTTACGTAGCAGGTGAAGGTGGTACTATCACAGGTCAACTTTCACAGACAGTAGCCGCAGGTGGTGATGGTACTGAGGTAACAGCAGTTCCGAATACTGGTTATCATTTCGTGAAATGGGATGATGAAAAGACCGAAGCTACACGTAAGGAAACCAACGTAACAGAGAGCAAGACCTATACGGCTATCTTTGAAGCTGATGCTACGACTTACACGTTAACTTACGTTCCTGGTGAAGGTGGTACTATCACAGGTCAACTTTCACAGACAGTAGCCGCAGGTGGTG
>CAJPTS010000058.1 GCA_905373625.1 Bacteroidia bacterium | reverse complement strand
ATCAGGCTTTGCATGCCATAAAAGACACTTCTGAAATTTTTACCGGACACCAATATTTTTTAGTAGCATCATCTGTAAGCACGAATGTAAGAGCGCCACGACGCATACTGTTTTCTGTATTGCGTTTAGCAGTAACAGTTACTTGCGTACCCGAGTTCCCATGATTAGGTTCTACAGAAAGCCAATCGGGAAGCATACTCTCATCTATCTTCCAATTGCTGGCGCTAGTAACCGTGGTCTCCCATTTGCCCCCTTGGTATGTGAATGCGTTGGCAGGAGTTGCGGGCTCTAGCGTAAGTTCATATGTAGAACCGCAAGTATAGTTACCTGAGATGTCTTCAATTTTTTCACCACCGACATACTGTATCGCCCAGTTTTTGCCATCTGTTATGGCTTTACTTGTAGATCTGGTTAAAAGCACATCTTCATATTCTTCGCCTGCAGGCTTGATTACTCCTTTTTTCCCTGTTCGGTCTGGAAGCTGGCAATAAATTTCGTTGAGAGCACTTGTTGTGAAGTTATTCTTGTAAATGGATAATTCATATAATTGCGTATTCGAAACGTATAGGCTATATAATTGATTCTCATAGCACCTCAAATCCGTCAGGTTTCCACACTTCGAGACATCTAGGCTAGATAATTGATTGTTATCGCACCACAATTGCGTCAGGTTTACATTCTGCGTGAGATCTAGGCTAGATAATTGATTACCAGAACAAATCAATTTTGTTAGATTCGTGTTCTGGCTGAGGTCTAGGCTATATAATTGATTATCATCGCAATACAATTCCGTCAGGTTTACATTCTGCGTGAGATCTAGGCTAGATAATTGATTACCAACGCAAGCCAATTCTGTCAGGTTTACATTCTGCGTGAGGTCTAGGCTAGATAATTGAGTCCAACGGCAATCCAATTCCGTCAGATTTACATTCTGCGTGAGGTCTAGGCTAGATAATTTAGTCCAATGGCAAGCCAAGTGCGTCAGGTTCACATTCTGACTAACATCTAAAGCAGTAAGATTCGCGCCATTGTCATAACAAGTGAATTTTTCAATTGCACCATAAACCTTTATCTCTGTTCCAGTTGCTTCGTATTGGGGTTGTTCAAACGTAATATGCAAGTAGGTTGGTGCTTCTTCTACTTTTTCATTTTTTACGCCTGTTACCTTTACCCAAACGCCTGCGGTTGAGGCGGCAAAGTCTAGTTTTATCGTTGCGCCCTGCTTTACGGTGAGGGTAATACACTTAGACATGTCTACTCTGCTTTCCTCGGCGTGTACTGCATTAAAGCCAAAAGTAAAGCATAAAAGTGTGCATAACGCACTGAAAATGAGAAATTGCTTCATTCTATTAGTGAATTGATTTTTACAACTGATTCGCATCTATTTGCTGGCAATCATGCAATGCATTCCTCTACAGAGCTGCGCTCACCGTTTGCTATAATTTCATAACCAGCTTTGTATGGAACGTAGTTAAACGCCGCCTAGCACCAACAAGGTGCGCAAATCCGCGCCACAAAGTTTTTTTTTGTTGGACTTTTCCAAATAGTTTAGCAATACGTATTTAGTCTAAAGAGTATAGCGCCTCCTCTCTGAATAACGGAGGCTGGTTTAATAAGCGGTAAAAAGATTGTTGTATAAAAGAAGGCAACCTCACGCAGAGATTGCCTTCTTGTTCCGTCGGTTCGGAGGGGCTCGAACCCTCGACCCCATGATTAAGAGTCACGTGCTCTACCAGCTGAGCTACGAACCGAACTTTTCAACGCACAAAGGTAGCTATTTTCCAAAGACTAACAAATTCCGCGTAGTACACACCCCACTACGTTACCCAAAAAGATGCAACAACTTGTTGATTATTAGATATCAAAGTGAGTACCTTTCCTAAAAACTCGTTAAGAAAGATCTGGAGAAAAAGGCGTACGCCACTACTGTAACTCGTTAAAGAAAAGCGTATTGAGCGTGTTTATGAGCGCACGTATGTGCAGGTGGTTTCCAAAGATTATTTTATTGTCCAAGCGTTTTACTGGTTCTATACCATAGCGCGTACTCGCCAAAAAGATTTCTTCTGCTTGGGCGAAGTTATCTAAAAAGATTTCTTGTTCTTGGAATCGGTATCCCTCCTGCAAAATGGCTGTTATTACGCTCTCTCGGAAGGGGTCGTGTATGAGTCCTAAACTTAGCGGGGGCGTATAAACAGTATCTCCTTTCAGGTAATATATGTGCCTCTCGGTGGTCTGTAATACCCGATCTTGGTTATCGTACAAAAGCGCATCTGCATGCCCACGCTGGAGGCTGTACAAATTGGCATAGCGCATTTCAGTGCTTCCTAACCAGTTTATGGAACTAAGGCTGCTGGTATTGCGCCGTAGTTCTTTATAAGAGCTGATAACCACGGGGGCTATTTGCGGATCAAAGTATTGCCCCGCGAGTCGTTCTGCCTGTAAGAGTAATGAAGTGGTCCAAGGCTGCATATCGGCATCATCTGCGTATGCGCGTAAAAAACAAGTGGCAGTAATGAGCGCGTTACGCGCGTAACGATTTTTTTGCAGCAGGGCATTTGCTGCGCTTCGCAAAGTATCAATACTCAGGAAAGCAAACGGCGGGAATTGAGCGCGCGTGAGACACTCCTCAAGGTGTCTGTAGTAACGATTTATATACCGAACCTCGGAGCCGTAGGCTCGAAAAAGGATCTTAAAACCGATGTGCATGGCAGAGTCCCAATCGGCAAGCGAGAAGATGGGGTTCTCCTCAAAGAGAAACGCTCCGTCCAGCCATACTTGCATGCGTGGCGGACGCTTAATACGCCGATAGGGCCAATGCTCTTCTGCCATTTATCTTAGCCCCACAAGTTGGTTTAAGAAATGAAAGACAAGATGATAATCAATAGCTATGATGGGGTAAATAAAACCGTAGAGTGCACCAAAAAAATGCGCGTGATGGTCTATGTTATCTTTGCCCCGCCTACCCATATACCACGAATAGATAAGATATATAACCCCCAAAATAATGCCTGGTAGTGGCACTAGCCCAAATATATATAGGCGTTCCCAAGGGTCAAAAAAGATAGTGGCAAAGACGAGTGCCGCAACGCCCCCCGAGGCACCGACACTCGGGATACTCTGCTCGCGACGCAATAAGAGACTAAATAAGCCTGCCGTAATCCCTCCTCCTAGGTAAAGGAAGAGGAATTGCAACGTAGGGAAGCGCATGATGCCCACCTCGAGGAGATAATCAAAGTCGTTTACAAGCGCCGTGGCGAAAGAATAAAAGACTAGCATATTGATGAGGAGATGCCCCCAGCTTCCGTGCACGAACATGTGCGAGAGCAGTCTGTAGATTTGTCGTCGTTCCACTACCTCGTAATACGACAAGGCTAAACGATATAGATATTCGCGCCTAGAAAATGCAAGAACTGAGATCAGAATGGTAATGGCAATAAGAATGATAACAATCATCGTAATGGTACTATAGGTCGGTAAAATTAAATACAATTAGGTTTTTCGCTGAAGAGCAAAGTGCCTTACATTTTACGCATTCTGAACATACGTACAGAGGGTGTGCCAAATTCCTATTTTGACACACCCTCTGTGTTTTGCTATTTTAGCAACTCTTATTCGGCTTTAGGCGCTTCGTGCCGCGGCTTAGGTATGAGCGCTTTACGTGACAGACGCAGCTTTCCCGTCTTGGGATCAATTTCTAATAACTTAACATCAACCTCGTCGCCCACCTTAATGTAGTCTTCCACCTTTTCGATACGCTTCCAATCCATCTCGGAGACGTGCAGCAAGCCGTCGCGATTTGGCATAATCTCAACAAAAGCGCCGTAAGGGGTAACAGATTTTACTTTTCCGTGATACACTTCGCCCACTTCGGGGATGGCAACAATGGCATTGATACGTTTTCTGGCAGCCGCCATTGCATCTAACGAAGAGCTATAGATGGTAATAAGCCCTCGGTTATCCACCTCTTCGATGTTTATCTGCGTGCCCGTTTCGCGTTGCATTTCTTGGATGACCTTACCACCAGGACCAATAATCGCACCAATCATATCGCGCGGTATAGACATCTGCTCACTGCGCGGCGCATTAGGCTTGAGATCAGCGCGGGGTTCTGGGATCGTCTCTAAGATTTTACCCAGTATATGCATACGCCCCACTCGTGCCTGTTCTAGCGCCTGCGCCAAGACTTCGTAAGGTAAGCCGTCGACCTTTATATCCATCTGCGTAGCCGTGATACCATCGCGTGTTCCAGTTACCTTAAAGTCCATATCTCCGAGGTGATCTTCATCGCCTAATATGTCAGAGAGAATGGCAAAACGCTGATTTTCGGTATCAGAGATTAAACCCATAGCAATGCCCGATACGGGTTTACGCATCTTTACGCCTGCATCCATAAGCGCTAAGGTTCCTGCACAAACTGTAGCCATAGAGGACGATCCGTTAGATTCTAAGATGTCACTCACAACGCGAATTGCATATGGGAAGTCCTCCTCTGCAGGGAGCATACTCTTCAATGCTCGGTGCGCCAGATTACCGTGCCCGATCTCGCGGCGTCCTGGAGCACGTGTAGGGCGCGCTTCGCCCGTAGAAAAAGGCGGGAAATTGTAATGCAAAGTAAAACGCTCACTTCCTTCGTATAGCACCTCGTCGATCATCTTTTCGTCAGACTTAGAACCGAGAGTAACAGAACACAAAGACTGCGTTTCTCCTCGTGTAAAAATAGACGAACCGTGCGTACAGGGCAAGTAATCTACCTCGCACCAGATGGGGCGTATCTGATCGGTTTTACGACCATCCAAGCGCACTTTATCATTGAGAATCATTTTGCGCATGGCTTCTTTCTCAACGGCGTGGTAGTAACGGTTAACCATGACCGTGAGAGCAGGGCGTTCTTCTTCGGGGATCGTTTCCCAAAAGTCATTGAGTAGTCCTTCAAAAGCAGCGGCACGCTCCTGTTTAGGCAATTGCGACTTTGCGATGGTATAAGCACGATCATAACAGAAATCGTGTACACGCTGACGGAGCTCCTCGTCATTCGTTTCGTGACAGTACGTGCGTTTTACTATACCTAACTCCTTCGCCAAGGCCATTTGTACTTCGCAATGCCGCTTAATCTCCTCATGCGCCACTCGAATAGCTTCGATCATCACCTCCTCGCTGACCTCATTCATCTCGCCCTCAACCATGAGAATATTCTCATAGGTGGCACCGACCATGAGCTCGAGATCAGCACGCTGCAAATCAGAGTACTTGGGGTTGATTACGAACTTGCCATCAATACGCGCCACGCGTACTTCTGAGATTGGACCGCCGAACGGAATGTCTGAGACACTTAAAGCGGCGGAGGCTGCCAATCCCGCAAGCGCATCGGGCATCTCTTCGGTCTCGCCCGAGAAGAGGATCACGTTCACTATGGTGTCAGCGTGATAATCTTCGGGGAATAATGGGCGCAAGGCTCTGTCAACAAGACGGGAGACAAGGATCTCGTAATCCGATGCCTTCATCTCACGCTTAAAGAAGCCGCCTGGGAAACGTCCTGCTGCTGAGTACTTTTCGCGATAGTCCACACTGAGGGGCATAAAATCTACGTCCTCTCCAGCTTCCTGTGCGCTAACCACTGTAGCGAGCAACATGGTGTTGCCCATTTTTAACATCACAGCCCCGTCGGCTTGCTTAGCGAGCTTCCCCGTTTCGAGGACTATGCTACGCCCGTCGGGCAGTGTGATGGTCTTTTCTATTACCTGCATATTCTTAATTGACTCCTTGGCACTAACACGAATTGCGCCTGCACTACACGCGCGCTCGTCAGCACCGATGAATTTACTTTATAAAATAAATGGTGCTTTAATGACTTTAGCACTAAAGCACCACCCTTAACTTTCTCCGAATTTATCGGCGGAGATTCAATGCCTTAATTATCGCGCGGTAGCGCTCAATGTCTACCTCCTTGAGATAATTAAGAATCTTACGACGCCGTCCGACCATTTTTAATAGCGCACGCTGCGTGGAGAAATCCTTCGGATGTGTACGCAAATGCTCGGTGAGGTGATTGATACGGTAGGAAAATAAAGCCACTTGTGCCTCGGGCGATCCCGTGTCTTTATTAGACTTCCCGTACTGACCGAAAAGCTCCTGTTTCTTTTCAGAAGTTAAGTAATCCATGAACAAACAAATTAGTCCCACTCCCGTGGGGGTTAAACTGGATCGCAAAGTTACGAAAATTTTAGTTCTGGATACAGAACCAAAATCATGTACAGACGATACCTAAAAGATTTTAGAAAGGGAGCACGAAAGCTTGTACAAAGAAAAGATGCGGGAACAAGATATCGTTCCGCAATCCGCAGCATCAATTATCGAAATGCTCGTGATAAAAGACGGAGATGGCAAGCCAGATCTTACCCGATTGTTTGGAGTTCTTAAGTAAATCCGTATACCCCGACGACTGTAGATCAGTCGAATAGATCACAAAACGGCGAGGTAACTGGGCAAAGACTCCTTTCACGGTCTCGAGCTCTTCTTCTGTAGAAAGCGAGAGTACGGGGACGCGCAACATGCTCAGCGACTGCTCTACATACTGCCTATTAGAGAAATATTCGCCCGTAGAAACGGCAATCACGCCTTTAATGGCAAAATACTTCGTAGCAGCAATAAGTGCAGCAGCCGAGGTTCTGTTCTCGGCGAGCAGGAAAATGGGCGCAGAGGTTTTCTTTCGCAACTCTGCGATACGCCACCCTATGTCATTTACCAAGTCATCAGCCGAAGCATCGGCTGTTGTATATGGTTTCTCTGTAGGAATTAGGAGCACGTTCGCTCCTAAGTTATTGATTTTACGCCCAAGTGTAACCAGCTCTGATGTGCCGACGGCATCGTCAGGTAAAATGACACAGTAGGGGGCATTAGTTCCGACAACTAACTTAGTTCCGACCACGACACCTGAGCCCGACACTAATGCTTGCTGCGCGCAGGTAACTGAGATAAACCATCCACAAATAAATGCGATTAGCCCCAGATGCTTCATCGCCCGCTAAGATTTCTATTGCTCAATCTTTGCCTTTGTGGCAAGCACCGAAACAAGATTGTCGTGTTGTTCTACTATGCAATTCCCCTCTATCCGTACCCTCAGCTCCGTGCCGTCAGACTTAGAGATTTTGATCTCCCCCTCGGGGAGGAGGGAGGAGATTATGGCTTGGTGCTTGTCTAACATGGCGAAAGGGCTTTTTGTTCCTGGTACGATGACCTGCCTCGCCTCGCAATCCAATACGACCTGTTCTGGCGTTATGATACTTATTCGCATCGCATAGAGCTTGGTGTACAAAGAGAGTTTTACTTATCCTCGCCTTTCAATAGACGTTCGCCCTTAGCAATGGCTTCTTCGATAGTACCCACTAGGTTAAAAGCCGCCTCGGGATACTTATCCACCTCGCCATTCATAATCATATTGAAGCCCTTGACGGTATCTTCAATTGATACTAGCACCCCTTTAAGTCCCGTAAACTGCTCAGCCACGTGGAAGGGCTGCGAGAGGAATCGCTGTACACGACGCGCACGGTGTACGGTTAATTTATCCTCCTCACTCAACTCGTCCATCCCGAGGATAGCAATGATATCTTGTAGCTCATTGTAACGCTGCAATAGCGCCTTAACACGTTGCGCCGTATCATAATGCTCCTGTCCTACAATTTCAGGCGTCAGAATACGCGAAGTAGAATCTAACGGGTCAACAGCAGGATAGATACCCAACTCCGAGATTTTACGGCTCAACACCGTCGTAGCGTCTAAGTGCGAGAACGTGGTAGCAGGCGCTGGGTCTGTAAGGTCATCCGCAGGAACATAAACGGCCTGTACCGAAGTTATAGAGCCCCGTTTCGTAGACGTGATGCGCTCTTGCATGCCTCCCATCTCGGTGGCTAATGTTGGCTGATAGCCTACTGCGGAAGGCATACGTCCCAATAATGCCGAGACCTCAGAGCCCGCCTGCGTGAAACGGAAGATGTTATCTATGAACAAGAGAATGTCTCGCCCTTCACCATCTCCGCCGCCATCGCGGAAAGATTCTGCGACCGTCAAAGCCGAGAGGGCAACCGTAGCACGCGCTCCTGGAGGTTCGTTCATCTGCCCAAAGACTAACGTAGCTTGAGATTTGGCTAACTCTTCGTAATCAACCTTACCTAAGTCCCATTCGCCCTTCTCCATAGAAGCCTTAAACTCCTCACCGTAGCGAATAACGTTAGACTCTATCATCTCACGCAAGAGATCGTTCCCCTCACGCGTACGCTCGCCGACTCCTGCAAACACGGTCATACCGTTGTAGGCTTTGGCTATATTGTTGATCATTTCCATGATCAAGACCGTCTTACCGACACCCGCACCACCAAAGAGTCCGATTTTACCCCCCTTCATGTACGGCTCTAGGAGGTCAATCACCTTTATGCCCGTATACAGAACCTCTTTTTCCGTCTTGAGATCTTCATACTTAGGAGGTTCGCGATGTATGGGGTGCGACTTTTTTTCTTCAATTTTACGCAACCCGTCGATCGTATCGCCAATCACATTTAGGAGACGCCCTCGCAGGGCATCTCCGCCAGGCATTGTTATGCTAGCCCCCGTTGCTATAACTTCCATACCGCGGCTCAGTCCGTCAGTAGAATCCATAGCAATTGTACGTACGGTTTTATCTCCTATGTGCTGCTGTACCTCGAGTATGAGGTGTGAGCCGTCCTGACGCGTCAAGTCCAATGCGTCATGCAGTGTAGGCATCTGCTCTTCCGACACCTCAAAAACGACGTCCACAACAGGACCGATGACCTGCGATACTACCCCCTTAACCATATTTCTGCTACGCTCAGATTATCCTTTTTCCTCGGGGCAAAGCTAGCGAAAAAAACGAACTCAATCAATTTGTATTGTTTCTATGACGGTGTGTCATAATGCGCGAACGGCCGTCTTGGCTGAGAAATTCGGAGTCGGTCATGTACGTCAGTACGCTCCATCCTTCCTCATACTCAGTGTCTTGCATTGTGCACATTCTGAATACACAAAAAGTGGGAGTGCCAAATTTCTATTTTGCCCCCCACCGATGCATTCACAATTTCCACTGTAAAAAACATTTGCCGCAATACAGAACAAATCTTTCAAAGCGACGAGAAAATAAAAAACCGGGCACCTTTTTAC
>CAJPTS010000057.1 GCA_905373625.1 Bacteroidia bacterium | reverse complement strand
ACGCCCTGCGTGTTGATCAACGAGTATTTCCCGCGCAAATCACCGCTTAAAATGCACAATTGCGTATTAAACGGATTGGGAGCTATTTGTACGCTTGCAAATACGGCATCATCAACAGCTGTTTCCTTTTCAAACACAGCCTTAACCTCAACATTTGCTGTTACAACGAACTTACCGTCAGCCTTAATATCCTTGTCGCCTGCCATTAAGCTCTTCAGCTTCCAACCTGTTTTGGGAGTGGCTACTGCTGTCAGCTCTGTACCTGCGGGTACGGCATTCAGCTTGTCTGCCGCAAAGCCTGTTATAGTGAGCGTACCTTCGCCCTCCCTGGCAAGCGATACAGAATAAGTCGGGTTGACTTCAAAGCTAGCTGTGTATGTCTTGCTTTCTTGCACATTTCGTTCTGTACGTTTTGCTGTTTTTACGCCATCACTCCATTGTACAAAACGGAAGCCATCGTTAGGCAAAGCTTCAACTTCTGAACCATCTGCACCTTGCTCTACCTCCTGCTGCAAAACTCCTGTAACCTCGCCATTCTCTCCTGCCACATAGGTAAGCGTATAGATAGGCTTCGCTTCTACGAATTCTGCTTCGTAGATCTTGCCGTCTTCAGACACTACATCAACACGCGGATTCATCGTAGACCCATCTGACCATTGCGCGAATTTGTATCCTGCATCTGCCACAGCATTAACAGGTAAACCTGCCTCGCCTGCCGCCACTATCTGATAGGTGATACCACTGAGCGTTCCATGTTCTTTTGCCTTGTAACCCACCGTATACATTGTCTTAGGAGCACTCTTAAATAATGCCTTTACCGTAACTTCGGCATCATCCTGTCGCTCTGCTTCCGTGGTTTTATCATCAGACCAGCGTTCAAATACATAGCCTTCGTCGGGCACAGCGACAACCTTCGTCCCAAGCGTTCCCGAATTGGTGCTCAATTCTAAGGTAGAGAATAGTTCTTCGCTGCCATCTTTACGTAATTTGCCATTCTCGCCCGCAATATAACGCAGCGTCACATCCGTCGGCGTAGGCACATAGTACACTTTTACATCATCAAGAGCAAAGAAGCCCAAAAACGATGTATTAGAGAAGCCCCAACGGAAACGTAAATACTTATGTGTACCCAGAGTTGCATCTGTGAGTACTACGGTTTCAGTAGCTCCGTCTGTTCCAGCAGAGACTGTGGCAGCATCCACCCAATTTTCATCCTCAAAACAGTACTGCACTTTTACAGCATCCGTGGGTTCAAACTGATTGAAGTAACGTGCGAAAGTCAGCGTTACATTCGCACCAGAGGCTCGATTTGCCACCGATAACCACGGGGTCGCCACGCCGCAATTGTTGTATGAAGGTATGATATCGCCATAGAATGGGTCGATCATCAGTACATAACCTCCCGACAGTGGCGGATCAATACGAAGCTTACTCCTCTCATAATAGAGCCAACCACTCCCTTCTTCGGGAGTTTCAAAATTCCAGTAGCGGAGGTTCTCTTCGCCCATCTCAAAATCTTCGTTCCATGTGAGCATGTGAGCCTTGAAGAAGAGCGCTTCTACGACCAGATCCGTGGTAACCTTCTCATCCTTCCGTCGCAGAGTTTTCACACCATCAGACCAGCCGATAAATACATAGCCCTCTTCGGCATTCACCTCTACCTGCTCAGTATCTTCGCCAGGATGTATCACTTGTTCAAACGTTCCTGAGACCTTCGTACCGCCTTTCCCTACCAAGTAGGTCACTTTGCAAGTCAGAGGTTCAAATTCAGCAGTGAACTCGTGGTTGCCGTGTACAGCTTTTTCCGTACGAGCAGCCGCTGTAAGACCGTCAGACCACTGTTTGAAACGATAGCGTAAATCTGCGGGGACTGCCACAACGGTTGCGCCATCCTGTCCATCTGCCACCGTTTGGGTTGCAGCGCCTTGTATCAGACCGTGTGCATCTGTTTTATACGTCAGCGTATGTACGAGCTTGAGCAAACGTAATTCAAACTGTAAAGAGCGTCCACGGACGTTGAAGGATAGTTTAGTAGGCGTATACCCCTCTTTCGTTGCATATGTCAGATGATCGCCCTGAGGTAAATAGAAGGATACCGTTCCTTCTGCACCTGTTGTTGCAGTTTGTGTATCACATTGTACGACAACGCCCTCAAGGAGTTCCCCTTTCTCATCTCGTGCAGTAAACGTTACCATTTTTGCCTTATCAGGCTCTGTTACAATCAGGCGTCCGTTGGTGAGCGTTACCATGTAATTGTTAAAGATGAAAGGTTCTGTATAAGTCTGCGGAACTACCTGATATTCTCCAGGAGTAAGCGGTGGCAACGTGTTATCCCAGATATATCTATCTCCTTGAGGCGTTTTTATCACATAGCTGAATTCAAATAAATGCTTTGTGTCCTCAAATTGCAGCCCCTCATAGGTAAATGTAAATGCGGGTATTTCATCGCCCATACCCATGGTGGCGTCCTTCATCTTTATGGTCAATGGGGCGTGTGTTACCTCAATTTCACGTTCTACCGTTTGCGCTGCTGCATACTTGGTATTTCCCAACTGCGTTGCCACAATCTTCGTTTTACCCACCGATGTGGTAGCCAAGCGCCCGAGAGCATCTACTGTAGCCACCGTAGGGTCTAGACTGCGATATTGTACAGCAAGCCCCGAGGACGCTACTGCCTCAAGTGCAAGTGGTAGACGTTCAGACGTAAATTGTTCTATTATCGGATTGACTGTCCATTGTATTTCTTGCGGTACTGCCAGCTGGACAGTATACAGCTTGGTATCGCGTTGGTTAGCAGCTACTACACGCAGAGGCTTCGGGCTACTTAAGTCTAGCGTAATATCCGCTCCAACCTGTACTTCAGTATCTCCTACATACAATTTTGCCGCGGGCGAGATCTCATTCACCACCACCGTAATATGCTGTGCATCTAACGCGTTTGCTGCTGTCTCCTGCGCAGTGAGTATAAGCATTTCTGCGGGCGAAGATTCTGTTACATCATCTTTCAATCCTGGGTTCTTTGCCTTCGGCATCGAGATTTTTGTGATAGAACACGCATCAGACAGATCATTAACCACTTTCACCTTAAACGACTGAGTCAGATTTACTCCGAAAAGGTCGCGCTTTTCTCCCGTAAAGAGGAGCGTATGTTCTGCATTGGTAGTAAAATCAAACGTCTGATCTGCGGTTATCTCTGCACCTTGGAAAGATACCTTAGTTCCTACCCAATCGCGTTCAAACTGTAGTTTCACGTGAGCAAAGTCAGTAAAATCTTGCGGCATGGTCAGCAGTACCAAGTCCTCCTCGGGGGATTGTGCTGGTATGAGTTCTCCTTCCGCTGCAACGCTCGTTATAACCTTTGCTATGGGTTGCCAAACATTATTGCGTTCCGATGCTATTATTGCTAGCTTATCATCTCCATACGCCGAAGCAATCCCCGTTCCTTCTGTAAAGATGTATTCGCCAACACACTCTGGGGGAAGTACACCGCTTCCATCTCGCACACTTTGCTGACTATGAGCCTTAATTTCGCTCTCTGTTCGTAATGTGTTCCAAATACGGAACATTGCATTTTTTCCCTTCAATGGGCTATTAAGCGAGAGACCACGTAACGAGAATGCTGCCATACCGTTGCGTTTCATTTTTACACTCACACCATCTACCCATACCTTCAGAGTAGTTTGACCGTATGCTTTAGACAATGTTATGGCAATATGCTGCCACTGTCCTGGTTTTACTACGGGCACCTCACTCGTAAATTCGCAATTTCGCCCTAAGACTAATGCTAACGTGTTGTCGGGAAAATACTTGTTGCCCACCACCGACAGGAGCACTATCGTAGAACCTCTAACATACTGAGCGTCGCGAGCATCATCCAATTTCCACCATCCCTCCAGTGTCGCCTTATCGGTTATTGCCTCATCTACTCCTGGCAGCATAACGCTTTCTGCTATATCGCCTTCAAAATTTAGCGAGTACAACTTATCGGGGCTCTTTGGCGCAATGTGATAGAGCGTAGTCTCAAGCTCATTGTCTTGTTTATAGACGTCCTCTTGCGCGAGCTTCAGCGTAAGTTTATATTTTCCTACGTTCCCAAAATTGGCTGGCGTATTGAAGGTTACGACAGACTCTCCGCCCAGAGGGGCTATCGCACAATCTAGTTCTTCTGTAACCACTGCACCAGCATCTACTTGGTAGGAGAGTTTTACTTTTTGTAACTGTGTAAGTCCATTATTTCTTAGCTTTACACTGATAGAAGTAGCAGCTGTGAGGTTACGCCCCGACTTCACGTTTTCTAACGATAGTAGCGCAACTTCGCATTCTACTGGTCGTGCAGCCCGTTTCAGCTCTGCTGTAAAATCTGCAGCACTCCCCCACGCGATCTCCTGTCCCTCCTTAAATGCCGCATAGTTAGCATCATCTGCAAGGAGTACACGCATACGGTGCTCGCCCTCTACAACTCCCGCAGCACTCGCATAATCCATTGTAAGCCAATACTCTTGCACACCTTCTGCAAGAACCACAGAGGTTAATTCTGGCTCTTGATCCTCCAACGTACCGTCGCCATTAACGTCTACCCAAAGCCGTATTTTAGCATCCGCCTGTTCCGCGGTGGGCTTTGCAGACAATGTAAAACGTAGAGCATTCTTACTCTGCGTGTAGAGTTGTACTTTGGAGGAGGGCATATACGTAATTCGGTTATGTGCTGGCAGACGGAGCGTGTCGCCAGTGCCTGCCACATAGACTTGCGCAATGTATAGCGCATCGGGAGTTTTTATCGTTCCACCTCCGTTCCAAATCTCATCGCGTTGTACGACGAACTCGCATCGGTTATCGCTCAGATCACCGTCTCGTTCCAATTCCGCGACAAACTCAGTGCGCATAGGCGCCGTAATGTCTATTTCATCAGGATACAGCACGGTGGTCGGCGTTCCCTTCGGCTCTAAAACAGGAATCTCGATCCGTTTACGGACACCATCGCGTGTTACCCAAAGTCCTACATTGTATTGGGGCACGGGCAAAGCGTTTTCGGTAACAATTTGCAACTTCTTATGTGTGGCATCTGTACCCTCAACCTCCTCCATACGCACTGCCTTCCAACGATTGGGGAGTGCAACCTCCGTCAGCTCTGCAATCCACCCTTCACCTGGCGTTCCGTCTCCACAATAGAAGTAAAAGGTTAAACCGCCGTCAGCAGCCTCAGATAGCATGACCTTCGACTGCTTCTCTGCACCCGTAATATAAGTTGTTGCATCACGTCGCCGTACCATATACAGATCGACGGGGATGTCGTTTGTAAAGACGAAAAGCGTATCGGCACGTGCCAAAGCGATCTCCTTAAATGTAACCTGTAGGGCGTTTCTCGGATCATTCGGCATTACGTGCAGTACCGCATGTTCGCCCGCTTTATAGTGTTCCAGAGCACCGCGCCCATCGACAAAGGCTGTTGTCCCTTTTACTTTTTGGTTAATGTGAGGAACGGTGGGGAAAGGCGCTCCTAAAAAGTCAACATAGGTCAGTTCTGGCATTGCCAAAGCTTCGCCCATGTTATAAACCTCAAAGGAGGCAGTGTTATTTCTCTTGAAATAATCATTAGCGGCATCTGCACGAACTTCTACCTTAAATTTGTGTGCTTCTGCGCTAGAGAAGTTGTAAGGAACAGAGAAGACTCTATCTTCGTATGATTTTAGTGCTGCGATGGTCGTTGCATAAGCTACTTTACCATCCACTTGCACGCTAACGGGAACGTTTTTCAACTCAACAGAGGAATTGTTCGCCACGGAGAAGGTAATTGCTTCCTCCTTCATGTTAGTTTGTGCCACGATCTGTGGGTTATTTACCCAACCAATCTTTACATCGGACTCCGTTCTCGGAGCAAAAATGCGGTAGTGGAAAATGCTTAGCGTAGAGCCCTTTTCTTTTAGTGCAGACTCTAAACTCAGGCTAATCGTTTGCCCTACATATTTTGTTAGATCCCAAGTAAAAAGATGCTCGTAACCGTCGCCCGATATTTGCAACCGATCTTGTACATCTGCCACCGCTTCACCATTAACCAGCAAACGCAACAGGACACCGTTCGGATCGGAAACGCTCTTCATCACTACACGTGCCGAGAGCTGCACGGTAGTGCCAGCCTCCTTGTTTGTCAAATTCAGAGCACAGAGATTAGCCGCAGCCACATTCTCTCGTTGCGTAAACGGAGCACTCCAGTCCTTGGCACTTTTTTCTACGCTCCACTGTGCCACGTGCGACATTAAGGGCATGAATTGCGCCACAGGCGCATCCTTCATTTGGATTTTCAGATTTGCACCCGATATTAGCTCAGTATGCGTGCTAGGAGTATTAACGAACGATTCGAGGAAAGGTAATTTGACATTCGCAGGAGGCACCTTTGATGATACAACTGCGACACTTCGTTTTCCTGCTACCCCGTCAGCGCTCACCGCCTGCACTGCATAAATATTGAGCTCGCCAGCCACAATCGCCTCAGACGGAATTATAGATTCTGTAGCAGGTGCGTCCACACCCCACACCGCTTGGTAACTACCTTTGGCAACGTCGGCACGCAGAATTACATAGTGAGCAGCGCCTGCACATGCCTCCCATGTCAATTTCCATCCCGAGGTAGAGCAGCTTACGTCTTCTAGGTGCACGTTCTGTACCTGAGGTATTATAGAGAACTGCTTTCGCAGAGTTACCACTACCCCGTTTTCATCTATTACACGAAGTAGAGCTTTATCGGTCGGCACAATGTCGGCGGGGAGCTTTATCGACGAACAGGTGGCATACTGCCCCAGCAGAGTGAAGGATTTACCGCCATCTACAGACAACGAAACTTGTACATCGCCAGCAAGGTTCTTGGCACGGAAGTACATCTCTTCATTCGGTGCATAAATATCGCCCACTGCGGGGGATACTATTTCAGGTTTTGGCTCATCAAAGTACCATACCACCGCATAGGGTTGTTCTTTTTCCTGTCTTACAAGCCCAGCCACACTAATGGTATACTCGCCAGCCTGAGGCGTTTTTATGACCACTTGTTCGATGTTATCCACTTTGTTAGGCTGACTTGCTACTGCATTTTCAGACGGATTGGACGGATCTAGCGTAAATGGGTAATAGGTTTTTCCGCTGGCTTGAACTGTCAAATCAAGGTCATTTACTAAAGGGCACTCGCCCGTTGCATATTCTTTGGTAGCCACAGGATCGCTCCAGCATAGCATAACACGAAGCTCTTTTACGCCTGCGGGAACTTGTATGGTATTTGTCTGTGCTGCTCCACCTTGAGGTAAAACGCCCATCGTGTACCAACTACTCTCCATTGCCGTGATGGCGGCCTCTGCATCCAGAATCCCAAAGCCATACTTATAGTCTGGACCAGGATTACCAGCATCGTTTGCCGTATTAGCCACCAATGCTTTCAAGAAGTAGTTACGCGGAGCAGCGCCCCCGTGCAGTTGTTTCCAACGCTGAGTGAGGAGTGCCAAATGCCCTGTGACTATCGGACACGCCATAGAAGTACCGTCCATGGTGGCATATTTCTGATTAGCTACGGTAGAGTATACCGCCTTACCGCGTGCACTGATTATCGGGAAAAGGCGACCATCTAGCAATGGTCCGAAGCTGGAGAAATTTGTCATTTCTCCGAAAGCATCTACTGCAGCAACAGAGATAATATTCTTGGCATAGTTCGTGGAGTGTGAAAATGGCTTACTACAAGCCCTTTGCGAATTTCCTGCCGAGAAAACATGCGTCATATCTGGAAACCAACATGAGAGACGGTCTACATTCTCATTGCCGATGTAGGTGTAATTAAAATAACGATCTAAACCACACAGGCTTTCCATACTATACCCGTAGGAGTTGGAGGTTAGCGTGATGTGTTCCGACTGATAGGTTTCATACATCTCCAGTGCAACGAACTTCCCGTTAGACTGCGTATTGAAATTATTTGTCAAGATCTCAGCCTCGGGCGCCATCCCCCGTCCGCGTTCGTCTAGAAGTCCGCTCCCAATTATCGTTCCCGTGGTATGCATGCCATGATTAGAACCACTTATTTCATATTCTCGCCGATACACCCGTGTGCCATAATCGGCGTGGTCACCCACATTTGTGTCCCAAATACCAATGCGTACCCCTTTTCCTGTCAGATCATATCCCCCGAGTCCAAATGGAATTTGTAGGACACTTGCCCCACTCAGGCGTGCTCCTTCACGGTTTTGCAACTCCGCAGGAGGCGCAACCCAATGAAGAGCCGCAACACACTCAAGCTCTGCTAATGATAGTAAGGCTTCGCGCGGAGCAGCGATCTCCACAGTGCGTAATACATCTGACGCGGTGTGATATACAATACCCTGCGCATCGAGATAGGTACGAATCTGTTCCCAGCGCACCCCATGAAACCATGAAAGGCTCATCTTTAGGTTATCGCCCTCACGCACCCACTCGGGAAAATCTTGTTGCAAAAGCGCATTTATGACCTTCCATTCCCCACGGATAGGGACTACTGTACGAAGACCAGTACCCACAAAATCGCTCGGGCGGCTTCCAGGCGCTACTTGGGCGTAGTAGGCATTACTGCCGAGGTAGTCGCCCAGTTCAATACCCTTCTGCTTGAGTTTCGCATAGGGAATAGCCCCCTGTTCAAACTGAACGAGCACGTTGAGCTTCTCGCCCGTGGGTATTCCTAGCGCCAAGCTAGATGTCTTTTGCCCACGCTTCTGCGGGCGTACATTCGCTTCGAGATAGACCTCACGGTCACCGAAACGAATCGGTTCTTGCGCAAAGAGCCATGTGCTAGTGCACAAGAACAATAAGAACAGTAATCCTCGTTTCATTATGATTTGCTGTTATATTATTGCCTCTTTGCCCGCCTAAATTAAGAATTTTCGTGAAACCCTTTTTATTATGCGCAAAGAAATAGGGACGAGGCAACTTTTGGGGAGCATGTTCAGGGCGATGCGCGCCCTTCCTCAAGTTCCAAGCTTCATCAGGTTCAAGGTACTAGGTACGAAGTACACGACAAGCGATCACAATCTGGGGTTTACTTTGAACTTGGTACTTCGTACCTTGTACCTGTTAAAACTTCGTACTTTGAACCTCGTACTTAGTACCTAAATTTGTTACGGGCAACGCCCAGTTCGTAAAGGTGTGTGTATTCGCAGGGCGTAGCAGGCTACGCCCCTAC
>CAJPTS010000056.1 GCA_905373625.1 Bacteroidia bacterium | reverse complement strand
TCAGGCTTTGCATGCCATAAAAGACACTTCTGAAATTTTTACCGGACACCAATAACACAGAATCACTAATTTTGTGAAGTTTGTTTAATGTTTTTTTTACTAATGAAACGAAATATTCTGTTGATCGTCTTTTTGTGCTTTGGCACCTTTGCTTTGGCACAAGAGGCAATTCGTTTCGGAGATCGAGAGATCTACCTAGAAACGAATGTAACTCATACAAGGCATGGCGGAGTCTCAAAGACTTCCAGTCTGGAACTTGGCGTACCGACTGGTGAAAAGCTGAATGTGCTCGTTCAGTTTGAAAAAGGTAAGGTATACTCTGAACTCTTAGCACAAAAGCAGGTGAGCCTAGGAGACTATTTGGGGAACAACGCCTATTACGCCTCTATTCCTTCGGGAAAACGTCCTAGCGATTTCGTAGGTACGGGGCTGCGAGTAGTAACACCTATCCGCGGCGCTTGGAAGCTTCCCACTGCCTTTGTCCAAAAAGCGGAGCACCCCAACTGGGTGGAAGTGGGCGATAAGTTCAAAATGTCGCTCTCGTGGTTTGAAAGTGCAAGCTGGGAACACATAAAACGTCTTCTCGACTCCAAAGCACTAGAGTATACCCAACCGTCATTAACGTTGCGAGAGGTAACAGTAACTGCCACGCGAGAGGATCTGGAAGCCCTTGCAGAACACGAAGCAATAGCCTATATACAGTGGTGCGAACCACCGCGTGTACTTCTCAATCGCGGAGCGGCACAATTGAGTGGCGGAACACTTCTTCGCCTCGCTGAGCCTTTGGGAGGACGAGGGCTGACTGGAAAAGGGGAAAAGATCGGACTATGGGATAGTAATGTGGGCGATCACGTAGATTATGGCAATCGTGTCCATTGTGTAGAGTTTGAAGACCCCGTTTCGGCATCCGAGGCGCACGGGATGCACGTGGCTGGTACTGTGATAGGCGCTGGTTTGTTGGATGAACAAGGCAGAGGAATTGCTCCCGAAGCTGAACTTTGGACGAACAATTTCGATCTACAATCGAACGGGCTCTCCGTAGCACAGGAAATGTTCAACCTTTGGAAACAAGAAAAGATCTCGCTTACTCAAAACTCTTATGGAGCCCCCTTACAATGGTTTTGTAATCAGGTCAACAAATTCTCTTATAGCTTTTTCCACAATCAGAACTCAGACATCATTGCCTTATTAGCTCCCACACTGACGCATGTTTATGCGCTCGGGAATGAACAGGGTAAATGCGCTGGGATGACCTACGGAGCGCTTACGAATAACATGAAGAATGTGATCAGTGTAGGCGCTGTCAATGTCTTCGGGACTACGACGTCATTCACTAGCTATGGTCCGACAGACGATGGGCGTATTCTTCCCACAATTTGTGCAAGAGGCGCTTCTGTATTCTCTACGATAAATGATCAACGCTATGTGCGTTATGACGGAACGTCGATGGCTTGCCCCACGGTAACTGGTCATCTAGCGCTTCTTACGCAACGTTATCGCCAATTGAATGGTGGTGCTACTCCACTGAATTATTTCTTAAAGGCATTAGTGGCGAACACTGCACGCGATGCTGGACATCCTGGTCCCGACTATGAATATGGGTTCGGAATTCTCGACGCTGTTGCTGCGCTAGACGTACTGGAAAACAAGTGGTATACTACGGATGAATTTGAGGCGGGCGGTGCGCCAAAGACGCTAAAAATTAACGTGCCAGCGGGAGTAAAACAGCTCCGTGTGATGCTTTGTTGGAATGACCCTGTTTCACGCAAGGAATATGCGCATGGCGAGAAAGCTCTGATAAACGACTTGGATCTCTCGGTCGTTTGCGGTGGTGCTATGGTGTTGCCTTGGACATTGAAAAAAGATGCACCTGCAGAGAATGCCGTACGTGCACGCAATGAGGTAGATAATATCGAGCAGGTTACTATAGATAATCCAGCGGAAGGCGAGACTACTGTTTCCGTTGCAGGAACCTTGAAAATGGGCGATACACAGCCCTACGCTGTTGTTTGGTACTACGATTTCCAAAAACCGCAGATCTTCTCGCCTCTGCCTGCAGAGATCTACGAGCCTGGGGAAATGTTTTATTTACGCGTAGAGAACATGGTAGCCCCGCTACGCGTGGAACTCTCGGTAGATGGCGGAAAGACCTATCAGAACCTCGGCGAATACCCACATCATTCGGCAGTACGCCTTCCGGCGGATCTAAAACCTACAAATGAGGCGTTTCTCCGTATAACAGACCAAAAGGGGGGTATACAGAAGATGGAAGCCCCCTTCACCGTAATGCATCAAGTGAAACGCCTCAATCTGGAGGACGCATATTGCACTACAGCAGGCTGGAAGCTTACATGGATGTCTACAGAAGGGGCAAAGGAGTACGAAGTACTCCGTCTGAATTTGGCTACAGAACAGTACGAATCATTAGCTACAGTGACCGCCACGGAGTATATGCTCAAAAATGAAGAAGTGAAGAATGAGCGCAATGTTTACGCTGTGCGTGCACGCCACGCAGATGGGTTTGCGGGCGCTAGGAGTATCGCGGTTGTGTCAAACAAACCAGCACAGCTTAACCTGACTTTAGCACAGCTCCCATACTTCGAATCATTCGTAAGCTGGCCACTGAAGTATACTTACATCACGCGCGGTAAGAATGTGCAGTTTGCACGCGCAGAGACGGCTGCAGGGACTGGGCTTCCCATTGGTTCACATACGATCCGACTAGCGGCAGATACGCCACCAAGCGATTGGAGCAAACCATTTGAGCAACGCGACAATGTCGGACGTTTAGAACTCTGTAATCTAGACCTCACATCTCTACCCCAAGATACTAAAATTCAGTTTGTTACCTACGCATTGATGACCACGTCGCCTGATCAAGCCGAGAGCGCTCAATTACGCCTTCTGGTAGATAATGATGAGATTGCGGATGTGCAGGGACGAAAACACATAATCGGAGATGACGGTGAGCATACATACACTTGGGATTTGACGCCGTTTGCGGGAAAGAAGATAAAACTCGCACTAGAAACTGCCTTGTATGATAAGGATAACCGTTTCCTTATTCTGTATTACGAGGTAACGCGCGCCATTGAGCGTCCAGAGCTTTTTGTGCAAGGTATTAAACCTATCGAAGCCAAGGCCAATATGGGGGAAGAACAAATTGCTTTTACCCTCCGCAATAATTCTTCGGTTACCATGAAAGAGGTGCCTGTGAGTGTGCAGGTGGACGGAAAAGTTGTATATGCCAATACTTTGAAAGATCTGACGGCCTTTGAGGATCGCGAAGTGGTTTGTACCGCAGATTTCTCATACGACGGCGTAGAGGGAAAAAAGTTTGAAGTAATTGCACGTGCAGATGTAGAAGGCGACGCCGATCCTTCTAACAATGTCTCGCGCATAGAAGTTTACAACAAGGGGAACGTGATTTTGATGCCCCCCGTGCGCTATGCCTTTTTGGGAGGTCAGTGGCTCGATATTCCCCGGCATGATTCGATCCGCGTAACAGGAAGTGCACGCTTTACCGATATGGGAGGCGCACTAGAGAATTATAAAGCAAAAGAGAATTCGACGCTTTTGTTACTCCCACAAACTCCTGGGCGAGTGATACAAGTAACCTTCCACGAGTGGGATTTGGGCGCAGGAGATACGCTTTCGGTTTATACCAATGATGTTCCTCGCAGTTTGAAGCTTGTTAAGCACCCGCGCACTCATGTACTCGGCGGACAGGGGAAAATGCGAGTATTCATCTCGGAAGCAGCTAATGGGGGAATTGCATTTCAGCAGTGGAGTCGTGGCAACAAGCCTGGAAAAGGGTGGATTGCTGACGTGAAAGAGGTTGAGTTACAAAATCAGTGGAAACTTGTAGCATTGAAAGAAGTAGTAGCGTCCGATGGGCAACACGCTACAGTAGAAGCTGCAATAGAGAACCTTTGCCCTGTTAAATTAACGAATGTGGCAATTGTACTTTCAAAAGATGGGCAAAAGAAACGCTATGTAATACCTACACTTGCCCCCAAGGCGGTAACAAGATTCACAATCCCCGAAAAATGGGACGTTACACCGCCTATGCGAATGGAGCTACAAGCCGAATTAGCGCTTGACGGAGATACGTCTGATAATACCGCGTCGCTAATCATTGTACACGATGCGTTTTGGCCAAACGGGAGCATTAGGAAAGAGAAAGAGCTTTACATAGCAGGTGTTGGACGATATGGAGGGCGATCGGTTGAGTGCCAACCTTCGAAAAAGATCAGCTACATGCCTTGGGTTAAAATGCCTCTCTACACACTAAGTGATAATGTGATAAAAGTTGAATTGAACAACAGTGTAGATGCGAAATACGCCTCTGCTAAATTGCGCATATGGGTAGATCTAGATCCATCAGATAATGAGCTAAAAGATGCTGCCCCCGAACTCAACGTTGTACCACTTGAGGAAGGGAAAAAGTCGTATCACGTGTCTGTAGATCTCTCACACGTAGCAAATCTACAAGCAGGGAAATGCCGCATGCGTCTGATGCTTGCTTCGGATGAGGACTATGCAAAATTCAAAGCTGGTGAAGCTATAGAATGGGGCCACGTCGTGGATATCACGGCTGAACTCACGGTAGCTGAGCACCCATTAGTGAAAGATTTGGCTGTAGTTGACATCCTGAATCTAAAATCTGGCAGCAATCTTAGTGCTGATAATAAGCTCGTGGTAAAAGTTCGTAACAAGGGATTTGCGGCGGTTGAAAAAGTAAAACTCGCTCTGAAAGTGGACGGTGTGGAGAAACAGACGAAAGAATTCACTCAATCTGTTGCGCCTTTTGGTGGCGAAGCTACCATAGAGTGGGAAGATGCTCATATAGACCTCTCGGTAGTGGGTAAACACGAAATAGAGGTTACACAGACGGAAAAAGATGGCGTTGCGTACAATGACAAATATAGCAAGACCGTATATCACTTAGTGCCACCGAGCAATAAGCTTTATGTGCTAGAATACCAGTCCTCTGGTTCTGCACCTGAGGGAGTACGGATGCCCGATTTTGAAATCGACCCAGACGAAGTTAATGTCACGTTTGAAGGGTGGTGGCGTTTCGATAATAAACAAGCACAAGTCCTGATTGATGCCCCTGGGGTCTGGCTCGCTATTCCTTACAAAGCGAAACGTTACGAAGATAATACACTCGTACTTGTATGTGGCAGGACGCAGGCAAATGTTACAAAATTGCCCGTAATCAAATACGGACAATGGCAGCATATCGCCGTAACTCTCGAGAAAAAGCGAGATTACGAGTTTGGCTTTAACTATACTGATACTCACATTTACGTAGACGGCGTAGAAGCCGATTGTTACCAATTAGATAACGACAGCTTCAGCGTTGGCGAATTTACTGTTAGTCCTATTCTTTCGGGTGCGATGGGCATGTTCCGTGTTTGGGATACTGATCGTACGGCAGAAGAAATCAAGAATAATCGTACAAAAAGTGTTCGCAAAGCAGATGGATCTTTGGAAAAAGACTGTATGGCTGAGTTTACTCTAACAGAAGGAAGATTGTCGCTTATTGCCTCGGGCGACGAGCACTTAGGTTACCTACAAAGCTCTGACCCCAGTACGGTGTGGACACCAATTAAGCGCCTTATTAGCTCGGTTGTCTTTGAGAAGCAACTCCTCCCTTCGCAATACGTATCGGAAAACAAGATCTCGGTTCGTGTGCCTAGCGACTTCTCTAGTTGGAGTTCCGTAAAATTGAAGTTCATACAAGAGTGGCCGAATACGAAGATTACCAAGGCGGGGACGCCTGTAGACGAAAATACAGTACTCGATTTTAGTGCGCCCAGTCATACATTGTCATTTAAGGCGACAATTGACGACCTCTTTGGTAAACAGCTAGAACAAGATTTTGAGGTAGAGCTTCTAGCAGATCGCTCCTCTGCATGCGATATTTTAAAACTTTCGCTTCTAACTGCCGAGAATCCGAATCTTAAGACAAATGTTGAGGTAAATAATCCATCGCAAGCCATCTTGCTCGCGCCTGAGAGTACATCAGCGGCTACTCCTCTAGATTGGAAAAATCTGAAGGTTCACTTTAATGCCATTTCGCCCAATGCCTCACTTTACTATGGCGATGAGAAGATTGTGCTTGGTACGAGCAAAGTGTTGGACTTGTCGCAGCCTAAATTGCTACAAGTGGTGGCAGAGAATGGACGTGATGTAAAATACTACTCATTACAACTTGCATTGCCACAGTCAATTACGTGGAACAGTGAAAAGCTAACAATCCCGTATAGCGGAGTCCCCATTGCACTAGATGCGGTGGCTAGTTCCGGATTTGCTTGTAGTTATTACACATTAGACCCGAGTATTGCAACCATAAATGCCGAGGGAAAACTTGTAACTGTTGGCATAGGTACTACCACGATCGTTGCATTGCAAAATGGTGATAATATTTACCAAGCAGCTACAAAGGTAGAACGCAAAGTAGAAGTGACGCCTGTACCGCTTACTATTACGATGAAGCCTGCAACTATGGCACAAGGCGACAAACTACCAACCTTCCAATTCGAGTATACGGGCTTGCAGTTCGCTGAAACTGAGCCAATCTATCGCCCGAATTATGTAGTTAAGCTCGCGGACGGAAAATTCTGGGATGCAAGTCTACCAGCCTTATCAAAAGGTTCGTATGAAGTAGTACCAACGGACTATACTGCTCCCTATCAGAAAGGCGCATATACGGTGACATGTAAACCAGGTACACTAGAAGTCTCTGCACCGACTACTGCACAAGAAGTGATAATTACGCTTTGCGACGCGCAGAATGCACCACTAGAAAATGCAACGCTTTGGTGTGGGAAAACGAAGTATATGAGCGATGCAACGGGGAAGGTAACGATGTTCCTATTGCCTGACAAGTACATATGTCGAGCCATGAAGGAGGGCTACACGCCTGCAACCACTTCGTTTGAGGTAAACGACGAAAAGCTGACTTTGACTCTGATTTTGGCTCAATACGCGCACACATTAACCTATACTGCCGACGACAATGGTTTAATCATTGGTACTGCCGTACAACGTGTTGCAGCAGGCGGTACAGGCACTGCGGTAGTCGCGGCGCCTAAGAGTCTCGCATATCGTTTCAAACAGTGGTCGGATGGGAAAACGGAAGCCACTCGTACAGAAGCCGATGTAAAGACCGATATGGCGCTAAAGGCGGAGTTTGAAGAAGCCATTTACAGCATATCTTACGCAGTATCTGAAGGAGGCGAATTTGTGGCAGGAGCACTAGAGCAGCAAAAAGTAGCTTATGGCAAAGATGCTGCGCCTGTTACCGTTCAGGCAAAACCAGGATATCGTTTCCTCAGCTGGTCTGACGGCAACACGGAGCTCACTCGTCATGACAAAGCGATAGAAAAAGATGCTGAGCTAGTAGCCATTTTCATGCAGCCATATTCCATTGCGTGGAAAGAAAATTTTGATTTTGGTACTAAAGTCCTACAGCACTGGCTCATAGATCCGCCGACGATAGGGAAAGGGTGGGTATTGCGTCCCAAGAACATGATCCATAAGTTGCATACTGGCGAAGGAACGGTATTGATGATTGACCCAAAGTCGGAGGAATTGTACTACACTGGGCGCGTTTACAGTCCATGGCTCTCACTCGCGAATCGCGCCAATGCAAGTGTGAAACTATCGTTCCATTCATGGTTCGGTATCCCATTTGGATACGGAGCTACAGCAGTGCTTCAGTACCAGTTTGAAGATAATAATTGGGTTGATGCTGTAACCATGGCAGCCTCCACGGGAGAGGAGGTAGCCGTAACCTTTGTTTTAACCGACGTACACCTTATCGGACACTCGCTTGTACGTTTCCGTTGGGTATTTACTAATACCTCATTTGAGTCGTGGTGGGCAATAGATGACATCCTTGTCCAGTACGACCCATCGCCAGCCGATGCAATTACTCTTACATACGTAGCAGGTGAAAACGGTACTGTGCATGAAAAGGGTAGTACAAAAACACCGTCAGATAAAATTGTCCTCGTTACGAACGCTGCAAATACGCAAGTAATTGAAGCACTCCCTGCTACAGGGTACATCTTTGATAAGTGGAGTGACGGTGTAACTACAGCAGAGCGAAAAGACAATGCTTTTGTACATGTACGTGCAATCTTCAAACGGATAGAACAACCCAAGCATACTGTTACCTACACGGCGGGCGAAAACGGACGTATAGAGGGGATGGCTTACCAGCAGATAGAACACGGCATGAGTTCAGAGGTTGTTGTTGCTATACCAGATGCGGGATTCAAGTTCTTGAAGTGGAGTGATAAGTCTATCCAGAACCCGCGTACCGACCTAGTAGAAAGTGATATTACAGTTGAGGCGCTTTTTGCAGAAGCTACATACCAGTACACGTTACAGTACACAACACCCGAACATGGGAAGGTTGTCGTAGTACAGGATGGTAAAGAACTAGCTAGTGATGCGAAGATTGAACCCAATACGTCAATAACTATTACGGCTGTGCCAGATCCCGACTACAAAATAGAGTCTTTGACCGTGAATGGAATAGATTTTGATTCTGGGGAGAGTCTGGTGGTTAAGGGTAATGTAACCATAGCCGCAACGTTTGTTTCCACCAAAAAGAAGCCCGAAGCGGTAGAGGAGACGTCGACGTTTGCCAATGTGCGTATAATGCCCAACCCGTTCAGCGATCAATTCCGTGTTGTACATGACTACCTCCAGGGTACTTACACCTTGTTGAATACACACGGAGTAGTTGTGCGTTCTGGCGTATTAGAAAATACGGAGACGTTAATCAATACTGCTGCATTGCCAGCGGGTGTGTATCTTTTACGGTTGTCGGTGGGCATAGCAACAACAACGTATCGCGTAGTAAAACAGTAATTCTTTGCTATGTAGCGTTTGGTTTACGTGACACCAAGCAAGGTTAAGTATAACGAGCATTGCCTTCGGGCGGTGCTCGTTTCTTTTGTTTTTCCGCCTAAAGTTTTATAAAGGGCTATTGTTGTCCAGTAAAAACTGGAGATTGGGCAATACCAAATGCACAATTAGGGGCGAATCTCTGTACGAGATCCGCCTCGTTTTTTTGCCCTAATGAAAAAGTTTACCAGACACTAATAACAACAAATATGCTTCGCAAAACACAGATTATTAGACTATTGCATTTGTGAAACATCTTTTTTGAATTATGAAACAGGAGTAGTTGTATTA
>CAJPTS010000055.1 GCA_905373625.1 Bacteroidia bacterium | reverse complement strand
CCCATTTCCGTTTTCGAGGTAGATGGTAAGGTGATGACCGAGGTTTTGGAGATCGGACGAGTTCTGCCGATGCAGACCACATCTGGGCGCACCATGATGGGGAAGGTCTTGCGTGTTACGCCCGAAGTTGTAGAAATGGACTTTAACCACCCACTGGCGGGCAAGGTGTTACACTTTACGGGCAAAGTGGAACGTGTAGAAGAGGTAAGCCCTGACGAGTTGGAGGAAATGATGCATCAGCATAGTTGTGGCGGTGGGTGCTGTGGCGACGGCTGCGATGGACACGATCACGATCATGATTGTTGCGGAGGGCATCATCACCACGATCACGACCATGAGCATGAATGCTGTGGAGGGCATCACCATCATCACGAATAAAAAATTCGCTTACGGGCAGATAGTATCATAAAGCCCGCCTGTTTGTCGCCGTTTTAGTTGAAACAAGAACAGTAAAGAGTTTCTATACCTAGAAATTTTACTACCTTTGTCCTCGGATAGGTAATTTCCTATCGGGCCTTTAGCTCAGTTGGTCAGAGCATCTGACTCATAATCAGGGGGTCGTTGGTTCAAGCCCAACAAGGCCCACGGGGCGTGGGCGAGTCGCAGCCTTCGTGTTGCGGCTCGCTTTTTTTTCTTCCACAATGACGTTTATTTGGGTACGAGGTGCAAAGTAAGCTAAAAGTAAAAAGCTAAAGGCTAAAAGTAAACTCCGTTGTCTTTATAGGAAAATCATCGCAAATCTCTGGGTTCTACGAGAGATCCAAAACGCACTCTTCATTCTTAAATTGTACTTCGTATTACGTGACCGAACCTGAATTACTCAAGCAATTCTGTAGTTTACACATTATGATACTCCATCTTTTTAGGGGCAAATTCATAGATACTCACAAGCACTATCAAATGTATGGAAAATGAAAGAGTACAATGCGCAAAAAAAATTAACTTTGTATATAGGGAATAGGAGGGACTGTAATGGCAAAATCGTATTATGGAGCAGTATTCCGCGGCTATCGGATGGACGCAAATAAAGATACTCTCCCCGACTACACTGGGATATTTATAGTCTATCGCTGTGTTCTCGAAAAGGAATCGCGTACGGTAGATTTGAAAGAGATACTATACATTGGAAAAGCTCTAAACATCAGAGATACAGTCAACAAGTTACACGATACTTTTATGGCAGAAGTGAAAGATGGGGAAGAGTTGTGCTATTCCTATGCAGAAATTCCCGAAGACAATCACAATCTTGATATCATAGAAAACGCATTGGTATTCGCACAAAAACCTCGCTTAAATGAGAATAACGAGATAAAAACAGAATATAATTTCGACAAACCAGCGCAGTTCCTCATCGAAGGGAGTTGCGCACTGTTAAAGCATGTAAATTATACCATCCAGTAGGCAATGCAAAACAACTCACAAACGAGTATAAGAGATCATCATCAACAACGACTACAAGCTTGGGATAAGGATACAGAAAGGCTGGTATTGTATGCTGATTTCATGGGTTTCAAAAATAGAGTTTTTGGCACAGAACACTCAACACTGAAAAACGAACTGTTAGCTTTTCATAAAACGTGGATGGCTAAGATAAAACCACTAATGAAAAATGATCACTTACAAACGATCCAATTCTCTGATTCTATCCTAATTGCAGTTAATGGTGTCAATGAAAAATATTTCAATCTGCTCACTAAAGCAGCTGTTTGCCTTATGCATGTTGCTTTGAGTATGCAAATTCCCATAAAAGGAGTTATAGCTCAAGGACTCTTTTCATACGACGCGACAAATGAATTATACTTCGGACGCCCACTCGTAGATGCTTACTTGCTACACGAAGAGTTAAAATATTACGGTATCGTAGTACACAACTCTGCGGAAAAGACCGTTAAACAATATCAAAGCCCCAATAATCCGTACACCAATTCGTCTATTTACATAGAGAAAGGGAAAATCTGTCATTACCATCTCTGCTGGAATCTGGTAAATACACAGCTAGCTCCGCAAGATATCACTCATACATGTGAAAAATGGATTGATAAAATAGCAGAACACGTTTCTGGTGCACCACGCATCTATATTGACAGAACACGCGAGATTCTGAGAAACGATCAGCAACTCATTGGAAAAGAAAACGAACTGGCACAACATATACCCAATTCATAGGCGATGAAATCATTTCAAAAGAGCAAGTCTTCGCCTATGCCACCCATCCCTGCCGTTGGTAGGTTTACCCTCTCCTCTATTCTTTGCAACCAATCGTTGAAATGCTTGCAACGCGAGCGTATGGTCTGAAGACCTATTTCCTTCAATACTTCTACTCCATCAGATTTCTTATAACCGTCTATTGCCGATTTTATACGCTTACTCGGAGCTGTCTCAAATCCCCCGTTTACAAGCTCAGGATTATTATGCCGAGCTATAGCTTTCGCTAATTTTTTTGCATCAGCCGTCTTTAGTTGAAAATAAGCCTCAACTTCCGCGAGATCTGCAAAGAGTAAAGTCTCAAACTCATGTAGTTGGATATAGGGAATAAAATTCGGGTTGTTAATTGTTTGACGCAATCCTTCTTCAATTGTACCAACCTTTAAGTAAGGATCTTGTTTTTGCATTGCTTCCTGATAAGAAGGGAAATTTGTAGGCAACTTGTAAAAATCAATCATTGTTGAGAAAAAGTGCAATTCGTCTTTTTTTCTTAGCCGTTGCATTTATTACTTGAATTTGGGTTTGAGTAAACAAATATAGCATGAAAACTCAGCCTTGCAGCAAAGAAAAAACCGAGAGCGAAAACTCACTCTCGGTACAAAAGAAAATGAAACCACAACTTTAGCACTAAAGTTGTGGACCAGCTGCTACCAGCTTCTTACCCGCCTCGTTGTCTGTAAAGTTCTCAAAGTTTGCTATAAACTTTGCAGCGAGATCGCGTGCTTGCTTTTCCCACGCCTCTGGGCTACTCCATGCATTGCGCGGATTGAGCATCTTACTATCTACACCATTTACCGCCTTAGGTACTCGGAGGTTGAAAATCGGCAGTACGTCAAACTCTGCATTTACTAACGAACCGTCCAGAATAGCATTGATGATAGCACGCGTCGAGGGTAAATCTATACGTTTACCTACTCCGTATGCTCCACCTATCCAGCCCGTATTGACTAAGTATGCCTTGCAATCATGCTGCTGTACCTTGCGTACAAGCTCGCGAGCATACTCGGTTGGGTGAAGGAGTAAGAATGCTTGTCCAAAACAGCTACTAAAGGTCGGCTGCGGTTCTGTAATCCCGCGCTCTGTACCCGCTAATTTCGCCGTGAAACCACTTAAGAAGTGGTACTGCATCTGCTCAGGCGTTAACATGGAAACAGGAGGCAGTACGCCGAAGGCATCCGCCGTTAGGAAGATCACATTCTTGGCATGCCCTGCACGTGAAACGGGCTTCACTATGTTTTCAATATGGTAGATAGGATACGATACTCGCGTGTTCTCCGTCTTCTTCTTTGATGCAAAGTCTATCTTACCATTTGCATCCACGTCAAGGTTCTCAAGGAGTGCATCGCGACGAATGGCGTGATATATATCAGGTTCTTTCTTTGGGTCAAGGTCTATACATTTAGCATAGCACCCGCCCTCGAAGTTAAATACACCGTTGTCATCCCAACCGTGCTCGTCGTCTCCGATTAGTGCGCGATTCGGATCGGCTGAGAGCGTCGTCTTTCCCGTACCCGACAAGCCAAAGAAGATAGCCACGTCGCCCTTCTTTCCGACATTGGCACTACAGTGCATAGCCGCAATGCCACGCAGGGGTAGGAAGTAGTTCATTACGGAGAAGATACCCTTCTTCATCTCGCCACCGTACCACGTACCGCCGATCACCGCCATACGCTCAGTCAGGTGGAACGCCGCATAGACTTCGCTATTCAGCCCTTGTTCCTTCCACTTATCATTAGACGTTTTCGAGGCTACGAGTACCACAAAATCGGGCTTAAAATTAGCGAGCTGCTCCTCAGTGGGGCGAATGAACATGTTCTTAACAAAGTGTGCCTGCCATGCCACCTCGCAAATGAAACGGACACAGATGCGCGTATCTTCGTTTGCACCACAATAAGCATCCGTCACGTAGAGTTTCTTGTCGCTCAATTCCTTAGCGCTGATCTTTTTCAGATAGTCCCACGTTTCCTGCGTCATGGGTTTATTATCTGAGCTCTTTTTACCTGGCGTTGCCCACCACACGTGCGGTTCAGTCTCGGCATTACGAACAATGTATTTATCCTTAGGCGAACGCCCCGTAAATACGCCCGTATCTACATTTACTGCTCCCAGTTCGGTCAGTACGCCACGCTCATAGCCTGTTAAAGCGGGCGACAACTCTTGTTCATACAAATAATCGTACGAAGGGTTATACACAATCTCGGTAGGGTTCTCGATCCCGTATACCGATAAATCTAACTTATTCATGCCCCGTCTTTATGTTTTAGAATTATTCACAAGGTACAAAAAAAAGGCGCTGTTATTAAAACAACGCCCACAATTATTTTATTCTTCCTCTCTAGCAAGCTCACGCACTTGCATAGAGGTACGCATGGAACAAAACTTTTTACCACACATACTGCAGAAGTGCTCGCTTTTATTCGCCTCGTCGGGTAGTGTTTCATCGTGATATGCTTGCGCTCGCTCTGGGTCTAATGACAAGTGGAACTGATCTGCCCATCGGAATTCAAAACGCGCCTTACTCATAGCATTGTCACGGTATTGAGCAGACGGGTGACCTTTGGCCAAATCTACGGCGTGTGCAGCTAATTTGTAAGTAATAACCCCCTCTTTTACGTCATCGCGATTGGGCAGTCCGAGGTGCTCCTTCGGGGTCACATAACACAACATTGCCGTACCAGCATGCCCTATGATAGCTCCGCCTATAGCAGAGGTTATGTGGTCATAACCAGGGGCAATATCTGTTACTAACGGACCGAGTGTATAGAAGGGTGCATCGTTACAAATCTTTTGCTCGAGCTCGGCATTTATGGGGATTTTATCCATCTGTACATGCCCAGGGCCTTCTATCATCACTTGCACATCCTTCGCCCATGCGCGCTTTGCCAGCTCGCCTAGCGTTTCGAGTTCAGAGAACTGTGCTTTATCATTTGCATCAGCAATAGAACCTGGGCGCAAGCCATCGCCTAAGGAGACGGCCACATCGTACGCCGCGAGGATGTCACAAATGTCGTCAAAATGATCGTACAAGAAGTTCTGCTTCTTGTGTAAGTAGCTCCACTTTGCCATGATCGCACCACCGCGCGATACGATACCCGTGACGCGATGCGCCGTATATTTCACATACTCGCGTAGCAAACCAGCGTGGATTGTAAAATAGTCAACCCCTTGTTCTGCCTGCTCTATAAGCGTGTCGCGGTAGATCTCCCATGTAAGCTTCTCTATATCGCCCTCGATTTTCTCTAATGCTTGATAGAGAGGAACTGTCCCTATCGGGACGGGCGAATTGCGAATTATCCACTCCCGCGTCTCATGAATATTATCGCCCGTAGACAGATCCATCACCGTGTCAGCGCCCCATCGCGATGCCCAAACAGATTTTTCAACCTCTTCGTGGATGCTGGACGTTATGGCCGAGTTCCCAATGTTGGCATTTATTTTTACCAAGAAATTCCGTCCTATAATCATAGGCTCAGACTCGGGGTGATTGATGTTGGCAGGAATAATTGCGCGTCCTGCTGCCACCTCCGATCGTACATATTCTGCCGTAATTAGCTCGGGCATTTTACCGCGTCCGTAGGCAGCGTGCATTGTCTGCATATTCTGGTTCTCGCGCACGGCTACAAACTCCATCTCAGGGGTAATTATCCCCTTCCGCGCATAATGCATCTGCGTCACGCCGTGCCCCCTCTTAGCACGCAACGGATTCTTACAAACATGTGGGAAGCGCAATGCATCCAGCGTCTGATCCGCCAAGCGCATACGTCCATATTCCGAAGATAAGCCCTCAAGCTCCTCTGTATCGCCACGTTCGGCAATCCAACTAGCGCGCAAGCGGGGAATACCCGCCTGTACGTCTATATCTACGTTAGGATCAGTATAAGGACCAGATGTATCGTAAACATAAATAGGCGCATTGGGCGTTCGTGTTCCATCAGTTGCCTCGGTATCCGCTAAATCAATCCGACGCATAGGGACGCGCACACGCTCGTCAACATCAGATTGTATATACACTTTCTGTGAGCCTGGAATCGGCGCTTGTGTGATGTACTCGCACTCACAATCGTGGTGATTCTCCATCCAACCTACACTCCTTTCTAAAAAGATATTGCCTTTCAACCCCCTTGAACGGCTGTTAACAATACAACACTATCGCCCGCAACAAGTTCACACGTAGCCCATGCGTGACGACGGATCACTTTATTGTTTACGGCCACGGCTATAGCGCTAGTGTCAAGCAATCCGCGCTGCGCTAACAATTGTTCTACTGTCAGGGCTTCTGGGATCTCGTGTTGCTCTCCATTCACCGTAATGGCGATCTGTTGTTTCTCTTCGCTAATCATAAAACAAAGATACCCTAATTCGGCATAATACGAAAGAATAAGACGTGTGAAAATACCATTATACATGAAATGGTATTCCGCCTACCCCGACTTCTATTTGGCGATTTTACAACCCAAAAGAGGCATTTCGCAGCCAAAGAAAAACGCCAGTACACACTTTGCATGCAATACTGGCGCTATATTTACGCAACGACGAGACGCAGTATTAGTTACACTGCTTATGGGTCATGATATCGAGTACCATTTTATCGGTTTCAAGCATTCCCTCCGCCCCTATACGTCCCACGTTAGCAATGGTTCGTTCCACGCAGTCTTCTATAATCCCGTCGTTAGACGATATACATTCGCCGTCAATGGCAAGCATGGCCGATGTAATTGCGGCACTCACGCCCGAACTTACTTTGAGAGCGCAGCCAACTTTAGCACCGTCACAGAGCATGCCCGTCATATTGCCGAGCATATTTTTGATAGTTGCTTCCACTTCTTTTAGCCCGCCCCCCATAAGATAAGCAACACCGCAGCCTGCCCCCGAGGAGGCTACTACGCAACCACACAAGGCGGAGAGGCGTCCTAAGTATCCTTTAATGTGTATAGCCACTAGGTGTGAAAGCGCAAGAGCACGCGCCAATTTTTCTTGTTCTACGCCCAGTTTATCAGCTACTGCCAATACGGGTACCGTGGCCGTGATTCCTTGGTTACCGCTGCCCGAATTACTCATTACGGGGATTGTAGAACCTGCCATGCGTGCATCACTTGCAGCGGCGGTCATTGCCATGGCACGTGTAAGAAAGTCATCGCCCAGCTGACCAGACTCAATACGATCCCAGAGGCGCTTCCCCACACATAAACCATACTCCTTTGCCAACCCTTCTTCAGCTATGCGCCGATTTAAGCGCTCTGCCTCCAGGATAAATTTGATATCGTCAAAGGCAACTGTAGTGGCAAACTCGTAGATCTGCGCGATGGTGATAGCTTTGCCGTCAAGCGCAGAAGGAGTCGCATTACAGGCAGCATTATTAGCTTGTGTAGCACCGCAGCCGCGCTCAAGAGTCTCGTAGCCGTTTTTCATGAGACTTGCCACGTGCGTATGCGACCCACTAATCGTGCAACTGGCAAAATGCTCCTCGGCGTCATAAACAGTGGCAAGCACGAAGAGCTTTTCTACGCCCTCTGCAACAGAGACTTTCACGGCATCGTGCCCCATCAGATCCAGAGCGCGCTGTACAGCAGCATCGTCCACATTTTTGAGAAGCTCTAATTCATCTGAAGCTTTTCCCTCCACAGCGCCGAGTGCCGCCGCAATGATAAGACCTGTGCGCCCCGTACCAGGGATGCCTACTCCCATACCATTCTTATAAATATTGGCACTCGTTTTCACATCTACGCGTACTACATTAGCGTCTAGAAGTTCGCGGGCGTATGCCACAGCCAAAGCTACTGCGATGGGTTCTGTACACCCCAAGGCGGGTACTACTTCTGACTTGAGTAAGGCTATAGGTAGTTTATCACTCTCGCGCATCACGAAATCGTTTCAGTATGTTTTGCTCGCAAAATTAGAAAAAGCATGGCAACACCGTCCGCATCACTATTACATGGTTATTAGTACCGAGGGGATGCCCTCTAGGTGACGCAAATTATCTAGCTTATCATCAAAAAAGAGGTGCGGTCGGAATACTTTCAACACGCGTGCTTTGTCTATACCGCCCAAGAAAAAGACCTCGTCCACCTCTATGCCAAAAGCCGTAAGAGTGGTAATTACGCGCTCGTGCGCAGGAGCATTACGTGCCGTGATAACGGCAGTACGAATGGAGCGATGATTGGCTTTACCTTTGCGTTTTCGGTGTTCATATTTCTCACGCTCCAATTGTTGTAACTTCGAGATCTGTACCAAAAAGCGCTTCAACGGTCCCTCACCTAGTGGGATCTGTGCGTTCTCCACCTCGTGACTGGCAAAACTTTCTATTCCCTTCTCTTGTGTCACGCGCTCGGCAGACAGATCGGCAATAACGCCATCAAAGTCAAATGCGATGCGGAGCTCAAAGTCCTCCTCGTCGTTATCTACATAATCTGATTGGGCGTGTACCAATCCTGCCGCATAACCCGCACTCATGGCAGCTTTTACGTCTTCTTCGTTGGTAGATAAGTAGAGCAACGAATTAAACGCATCGAGATATTGGAAATTCGTACTCCCCGACGAGAAGCAGGCACGGCTGATATCCAGCTCATAGTGCTGAATGGAACGAAAGGCGCGCATCCCCGTAGCAGGACTGTTCCGCGAGAACAGGACTACTTCGATAAAACGGTCACTCTCGGGAACGTCTATGCTCCTCTTTTTGCCACTAACGTGTGCATTTAGTGCAAGAAGGCGACTTATAAATGGGAAGGCTACGCCAGGTTTCAAAATCTCGTCAATGTGGCTGAGCTGATATTCTTGATATCTTGCGCGCCCCTCCTCCTCAAAAACGCGGTTAGATTCGGTCATATCAAACAGCGCACTCGAGGTCACCGCAATTACCAATTTGCGCTCTATCGGATAAAAACCTTTTCCCGCCTCACCGCCGATTATTAGTTCTTCGTGTGTAGACATGCCCAGATTCGTTTACAAATGAAAGGGACGCTGTACTCACGCACAACGTCCCTACAATATTACAACTTTTTAGATATGGGCTCGCAGGCGCGTTCCTAATCTTCTTCCGTATCGCTGTATGC
>CAJPTS010000054.1 GCA_905373625.1 Bacteroidia bacterium | reverse complement strand
CTCGTTGATCAACACGCAGGGCGTTGAAGTCGTTTCGGGAGCATTAGAAGGCGCGAAAACGCGAATTAACACGACTCAGCTCTCCGCGGGAGTTTACCTATTACGCCTCACCGCAGAAAACGGTGCGACAAAGGTGGTAACAGTGGTAAAAGAATAAGACGAGGAACAGAATTTTTCGTTTAATGACGGACATCTCTAATTGAGGTGTCCGTTTTTTTAGGTTCAAGGTTCAATTTAGGTACTAAGTACGAAAGTAGGCACGAAGTGCAAGCTAAAAGTATTCTTGGGGTTCATGTAGGGGCGTAGCCTGCTACGCCCAGAAACCATTGTAAATCAATATATTCTAATTTAGGCACGCGGTTCAAAGTACGAAGTGGCAAATAAGCTAAAAGTAATAAGCTAAAAGTAACGCAAAGCAATTTAATTTAGGTACGAGCTACTAGGTACGAAGTACACGCAAAGCATTTATTTCGTCTCTAGTCTTTCGACTCTAGTAAAGGGGGGCGACTGCTTTTACTTCACTAGTTATCATACAAATAGGCGATAAGTATACTGATTTGTTTTTATGCGCTGAGTGTAATAAATTTGACGAAAATAAAATGACCAATCAGATGAAAAGATTAGCAATTTGCGGTATGGTATTGTTACTTGCTTTATCTTATGCCGCTTGTGAGAAAGAGGAGATATTTGCAGAAACGGCTGATGAAACGGCACAAGAAGAAGTAAATACTCCCACAACAGAATCCCAACAACGAACCCGAGACGAAGCTCTTGCGATAGCAGCAGGATTAGTAAAGAGCACTTCTTCAAAAAACGGCGTGCGGGCGCTTTCTGATTTTGATGTCTCTTATATCTTAACGCCGCCGTCACAAAAAGAAGAATACAAGGCATTAGGACTCCGCGCTGTAGACACGATGGTGTTTATACTAAACGAGAAGGACGGGACGGGGTTTAGTATAATTTCTGGCGACAAATGTGTCCCCGAACTATTAGCCTATTCCGATGATGGGCATCTAGATCTCAAGTATGTAAACAATCCTGGTCTTTCCATTTTTTTGAGCCGCTTACCAACCTTTTTTGAATTGGAAAGGATTAAAGAACGTGAAAGAGTAAAAGATCGAGAAATTTGGTTTAAGGATAGAGGTCTTCCCGTAGATGATGGAGCCCCCGCTTTATATACCTACCGCTATACAGAATGGCAGAAATATTATAGCCCCCGATGTGGAGAGGTCTGCTGGGGGCAGGATGAGCCGTTTAATAATAAAGCTCCCATGCGAGGAGGCGAGCATGCAGCAGCGGGATGTGTTGCAACTGCGGTTGCACAATTTCTTAGAACACATAAATATCCGAGCTGGTTTAGAGGGCAACATCTCGATTGGGACTTCTTTGTCAAGTATACTAATAATCGTTGGCATACGCCATCTGAGAATGAACAGTTTAATGAGCAGGTTTCGCAGCTATTTCGTTCTCTGGGCGATGCTCTCTGTAATGACTGGGGAAAAGAAGAATCTGGGGCTTCTTTTAACGATGTACCCAAACTGCTTAAACGCATGGGATTTCACAATGTCCCTGATAGAGTAAGAAATTATAGATTTAATGCAATATTGAGTAGCCTTGAGCGCGGTCGTCCTGTATTTTTGCGCGGGTGCGATGAGAAGTGGACAATTCCGATACTAAATATTCCTTTCTACAAAGGCGGACACGTCTGGCTTTGTGAGGGGTATTTGTTACGGGAACGTTATCGCGATTGCTATGAAATAAAAAGCAAAAAATTTGTTGAACGGACAAAAGAGAGAGAGCATCTTTTGTACTGCAATTGGGGCTGGGAAGGTGCTCTAAATGGTTATTTCTACGAAGGAGTATTTAATGCATATCGCCCAATAGATACTACTAAAACTACTCCTGTATTACATAGTTCAACGCCTTATTATTTTCAGTACGATCTAAAGCAAATTGCTGATGTACATCCGTAAATTGCTAGGAGTATACGCCATGGAGCGGATGCTCAGCTCATATGTTTATGACGTCTGATCATATCTGCTACCATCAAACTTCAAAAGTATTTAGTACAATGAAAGATCACAGTTCATTTTCTATCGCCCATTGCGCGGTGTTTGCCATTAGGCTAGCTCTTCTACTATTCCTCCCATTCCTATTAACGCTCACAGGATGTACGAAGCGAGATGGCATACCATCGCATGCAACGCATCATTACATGGAGATATATTTTGTACCAACACACATCGAAACTTCACTTGAAGAAGGCAAAGAAGACAGTTATTGTACTATAAATCTGTGTCATACAACATGCATTGATAATAAGAATAGCGAAGAGTTTAGAAAGATTGCTGCAGAATATGGCGAAATGGGAGATACGACCCTACGGATATTTACTCTCCCATACACAAAACCATATAATATACAGGGTATTAAGTTATTGCAACTGCGAGCAGGGGAGTGGGTTGATGTCTCAGACAAAGTAGAAATTGGGTATTACGATATTTCTCAATATATACTGGGAAGATATAACAAGTCGTTGCTACGCGATAATTATGTGCGAAAGAAGATAACGGGACTTACAGAATTTGATTTGAAGTGGCTTCCGAAGCGCATGATTCTATACTTCAAGAAATTCGGAAGAGTGGGCGTTGTCGTCATGGACATGACTATAAAAGATCGTCCTACGATAAGGACGCGTTTGTATTAGCAAGACTCTCTCCGTTTGCACGTAATACTCACTGATTAGCAAAAGGTTTATCCTCTGCCGTTCGGTTTTCTTTATTGGTGCAATACAAGACTTATCAAGAGGGTGTGTCAAATTCTAATTTTGGCACACCCTCTTTCGTTGTATTAAAAATGTGTAAAATGCAAGGCGCAGCGAATGATGGACAATTCTCGCTATTGTACACCCGACTGGTATAAATCAAGATAGCAGAGTGCACATTATGACACCGTTCTATAAAGATTACGCTCCTGCAAATTTGTACTCTGCTTGGATATCGCTAGTAAGGCGCGTAAAGAGTTCTTCTTTCAGCGCGTCTGCCACGTCCAACGCTTGTAACAATACGCGATCAGAGAAGGTCTGTAAGAGATCTTGTGCGTGCAGCGGTAAACTCTTGTAACAAGCTAAGTACTGCGCTTCCATCTCCTTCTGGCGCTGTGCCGTCTCAGATTCAAACTTTGCATAAGTGGATTGAATGAGCGGCGCATAAGCATTAAAATTGACCATGCCAAGTGTCATAACTTTACGCATCTTCCAGTACGCAGACTCTACACTCGAGTGGTCAGTGCCTAGCATATATGCCTTGGGGTACGAACTAATACCCTGATAGAGCGGCACAAATGCACCGAGAGCCGCCATACCCATGGCATAATAGTCTACAAGACCAATGGCTTGTGGTAATTCTGGACGCACGTGTAAAATGTGGGTTTGCGTAGTACGGAAGATAGAAACTGGGCGGTAGGGCTCTTTCGGATTCGAATGCAGATAAGGGTCATGCTCCGTACCGTTGTAATGGAAACGAAAGGCGCGGCGCATATCATCTAATGTAATTGGCTGCTTTGCCTTCGCAAATACAGGAAAGGTATTCTTCGTAACATCATTCTTAATATCAGGACTTAGCATAGCTTGTAAGCCCCATACGCGTGGATAATTGTAGGTTGTATCTAGCTTTACATCGCGTATGTACGCCGTATGAAAATCAAATTCGCCATCCTTCGGATCGTAGAGATGGTGCTTCGTGGCAAATTCCACAAGGTCTGCCGATGCCATGTAGTTATCCTTGTTCTTTGGGTCATATTTACGGAAACGGCTTTGATTCCCCGTTACAAAATACTGATCTTCAGGCATCCTACAGGCTAACCACCGATGCCCAGAGGCTGTCTCCAGATACCAAATTTCCTGATTGTCTACAAAACCAATTCCGAAACCTTCGGCAACGCCAAATTGCTCTATAAGCTTGCCCAGACGTTCCACGCCCTCGCGCGCAGTGTGTATGTAGGGTAACACAATGTTAAATACCGAATTCTCCGCCACACCACTCTCTACAAGCGGATCTGCTGCCAGCGCCTTTTCACTACTAAAAATGCTCTCGGTAGCACTCATCCCGACTCCTGCGGTATTAAATCCAGCACTGCCCCAGTGACCAGGCAGATCAAATGTAGGCATAGCAGTATAGCCTAATGCTTTTTTGGGAAGGTCGCAGCGGAAGGGGCTGTCGCGTGCAATAAAACTCTCAGGACCATTGTCAGCATCTGCATACATCTCGAGGTTCTTTGCATACATCGCATTCCAATCTTCGGAGCGTGCCACAATCATAGATCCGTCCGCAGTCATCTTCTTGCCCACAATGAGCGTTGTGCATTCGGAAGGAAAAGCGGCATTGCGTTTTTCTGTACTCATAATTTTTACTGGTATTAGGAGGCGAGAGCCTCGTATATTAAAAGAATAAGAAATAACGTGGGGTACGAGCTTTGTAGTTGAGGTACTCTTCGCCATAGGTAGCAGCGCAGTAGCGTTCTTCGCCCAAAATGACGTGATGAGTCTCAAAGATAAGCAGTGCGGTCACAATGAGTAACCAGAGCGAGGCGCTGGCAATACAGGTGGCAATCATCCCAACCGAGAAGAAAAAATACATGGGGTTGCGCGAGAGTTTATAAACGCCCCCCTGAACGGTTTTGTCTAGTGGCGTACGCCAGTAGCAGATAAACGCTGCTAGGAATCCGACTAGTGCTAGTGCAAATAAGACAAGACCAACAAAGAAAAAAGGCTTGCTGAGACGCAACGGAACAAAAAGCGAAAGGACAAGAATCGCAGCCTGCCAAACAAAGCTCAAATGAGCATGACGGCGGTCACTTTTGTTGTACCAAGAGGTGTCTGTGGCGCGCTTTGCTGTGTCGCGAAAGAATGCCATAAAAAGAAATTGGATAAGCACTAACCCAAACGAGGGTATCCAAGCATTCCAAAGTCCAAAATGAAGGTATGTGTAGTAGCAAATACAGTCCATTATTTTACCTTGCCCAAATATTTGGAAGCAAGATAGTAATTCTAATTAGAATCGATCTTGTTAAGATGCTCCTGCAAAGCAAACATCTTGTCTCGATACTCTGCCGCGAGCTTAAATTGCTTCTCCTTTGCGGCTTGTTTCATCATTTTTTCGTGACGCTGGATCTCTTTTCGGAGTTCTGCAATGCTTGTAAATGCTACCTGTGGTTCTGCGGCTATATGACCATCTTCGCTAGCGGTTATATTCTCTGAGCTAGAGGGCGAGGCAACAGTCTCAAACAGGAAGTCTACGGCACTCCCCTCTAAGAGCGATTTGCGTTCTTTCTTCTTCAATTGTTGCGGAGTAATATGATGTTCAGTATTATAAGCTATCTGTTTCTCGCGGCGTCGTAACGTCTCGTTTATGGTGGTTTGCATAGAGTCCGTAATGTTATCCGCGTACATGATAACTAGCCCATTCACATTGCGTGCAGCGCGTCCCGCCGTTTGTGTAAGAGCACGAGCCGAACGAAGAAAGCCTTCTTTATCTGCATCTAGGATTGCGACGAGCGATACTTCGGGCAGATCCAACCCCTCGCGCAGGAGGTTTACGCCGATAAGTACATCAAAAGCTCCCGCCCTAAGCTCGTCAAGAATACGTACCCGCTCAAGCGTATCTACGTCAGAGTGGATGTATTCGCACTGCACTCCGACGCCACGGAGAAAGTCTGTCAGGTTCTCTGCCATCTTCTTAGTCAATGTGGTAACGAGTACGCGTTCTTTTCGTTCTGTACGAACCTGTATTTCATGCAACAGATCATCTATTTGCCCACGAATGGGACGTACATCAATGGGCGGATCTAGTACTCCCGTAGGGCGGATCAGCTGTTCTACCACAACGCCTTCACTCTCGGCGAGTTCATATTCTGCAGGGGTGGCACTCACATAAAGCACCTGTCCTACCTCTTCGCAGAACTCGTCAAATTTCAAGGGACGGTTATCCAAAGCTGCGGGCAAGCGGAAACCGTACTCCACGAGGTTACTTTTGCGCGAGAAGTCGCCACCATACATACCACGGATCTGTGGGATGGTTACATGACTCTCATCAATCACCGTAATAAAGTTGTCAGGAAAATAATCAAGCAAACAGAAGGGACGCGATCCCTCGGGGCGACCATCAAAATAACGCGAATAGTTCTCGACTCCTTTGCAATAACCGAGCTCACGCATCATCTCAAGGTCATTTTCCACACGTTGCTGGATGCGTTTTGCCTCGAGAGGTTTGTCAATACTATTGAAATAATCTATCTGTTTTACAAGGTCATCTTGTATTTCATATATAGCGCGCTTTAACCGCGCTTTAGTCGTTACAAAAATACTGGCTGGAAATATTACAACCTCTTCCAGCTTATCGTCTATTATTTGCCCTGTAACGGGATCAAAGCTCTGTAACTGCTCGACCTCGTTTCCCCAAAAGATTACTCGGTAAGCATAATCGCCATAGGCCACTGCAACATCTACCGTATCGCCCTTCACGCGGAAATTCCCACGCTCAAGCGAGAGTTCATTACGTGTATAGAGAGCCGTAACCAACTGACGGAGGAACTGATCGCGGTTTAGAGCCTCACCCAGGTGTACTGTAAGAGTATTCTCATGAAAGTCCTCGGGGTTACCAATACCATAAAGACACGAAACCGAGCATACCACGATTACATCAGTACGCCCAGAAAGGAGAGCGGACGTGGTACTTAGCCGCAATTTTTCAATCTCTTGGTTAATAGAGAGGTCTTTTTCGATGTACGTATCTGTAGAAGGTACGTAGGCCTCGGGCTGATAGTAGTCATAATAGGAGACAAAATATTCCACGCGATTGTGGGGGAAGAAGCCCTTAAATTCGCTATACAGCTGGGCAGCCAGAGTCTTATTGTGGCTAAGTATAAGAGCGGGACGATTGAGTTGAGCTATCACATTGGCTGCCGTAAAGGTCTTTCCCGAGCCTGTTACGCCCAGTAATACTTGGCTTCGTGCTCCTTTCTGAAAGCCGTCTGTCAGGAGTCGTATTGCTTCGGGCTGATCGCCCATGGGCTGGAAGGCAGCTTCAAGCTTAAAATGATCCATCTTAAATAGCGTGTAGGGTTAAAGGGTTAGGAGATCAAGAATCCGTATTCATATACCTTTGGCACTATCTGTTGCCGCAGAACCTCCATCGCCTCCTTCAAATTGCCTAACAGGCGCATATATTCCGTGTCCTCGCTCTTTGGGTTCATTTTCCCTTTTTCGTTTCGCCCTTGGAAGTGCTCCCGAATGTCATAGTACGACGCATTTGGGTTCGCATTCGGCTGTGCATGATAGTAGCGCCACAGCTCACGCCCCGCATCAAATACAGCAGTAGCCTCGGGTGAAAAGATAAGCGGCTCTGTTGGTACAAAAGACTCTTCTTCTGCTAAATGCAGTAATGACCCCACTTCTTTTTTACTCTTCTTTTTTTCCTCGCTTTGCGCCTTTCGTCTCTCGTCTTTCGTCTTTTGGCTTTGCGGGCATTTGCCAGCAATGAAGTCTGTCATAAAGTGGCTCTTGAACTCTTCCTTCGCATTAACTTCTTGTTCGGTAAACGGAATCCAGTGGTTTATGCCGTACTGACTTTGAATAGTGTTGTACGATGTAAACAGTGTGAATGCCAAGCAATTGTTTTGGAATACAGAGTCTGTATACCAATTATCATTGGGAGCGAGAAAAAGGTCGCGATCATTATACCACGTCGCGCTTACTACATGCCGAACCGCTAGGTGGATTGAAAGAATACGAAGATTTTTTGATGTAATCCACCAACCGCGCGGCACAGGCATTTGAGATTTTTTATTGACAATAAAAGCGAAATTCTGATTTTGAAAATCATTTCTAGCATTGTTCGCAAACCCGATAGCCCTTTCCTCATTTTCATCTTTGAAGCGAAGCAGCCAGTCTACAATTCGTTTTTCATTATCGAAGGATGCTATAACTTTCTGAAAGAGAAAGTTTCCGTTTCTATCGTAAACATTCCCGCGTGTAGATAGGAAACGTGATCTTTCGGTCGTGTCCCATATTTGGAAACCGATAGGAAATTGTCCCCGTACATTGTCAAATGTCTCGGCGGGCACAATGAATATTGCTTTCAGCGAAGCGAAGAAAACTTCCCGTAATTCAAAAAATAATGGTGACTGTAAGTGTTTCAGCTTCGAAAAATTGGCAATCCAACAGCTAGGAATTTCTTTGTAAATGCGAATTAGGAATTGCGAGAATAGCTCACGCCCCGAAATTCCAATCTGTGCACGATAACGCTTATAGGTTAGCATTTGAACGGCTACTCCATTTTTGTGCTCAAAGGAATTGTTGGAAAGCACCCGTTTATTCCCCGCCTCAGCATAGGGGGGATTAATGTATACCACTAACTTTTTGCGCTTCTCTGGGTCATTTATGATGTCTTGGAGTGGCTGTGGGAGCTTGGTAAACTCATCGTTCAAAAAATCGAACTGAAAGACGTGGCTTTCCAAAAGGTTTGCGCCATTTTTTATGCGGTCTTTCATCACATCTACATCCTGTTGGTCTAGGGTAGAAGCCCAGATGTGGTACTTGTTTGTGAGCCCGTTTAACAGGTTACCTGTACCTGCTGCACAATCCCATACATAGAATTCGTCCTGCCAGTTATCGCCCAGTACGTCGGCAAGATACTTTTGCGAGAGATCCACCCAAATTTTGGGAGTGAAAAATGAACCTTTACGTTCACGAACGTCCTGCGGTACGAGAAGATCGCGCCGCTTGATTATATAGTCCCAGTATTCCTCACGCGGTGGGCGCTGGTACAGACTCCAAAACTGGGCATGGGCTTTTTGTCGGTCTTTGAAAAAGACCTCGCTAGCAGTAAACAAGCCGCGCGCATCTATTTTCCTATCTACAATATACCTATTGTCTTGCAACAATACGAAGAGCGCCTCTTTAATGGTTTGGTTTTTCTCGGAGAGTAAATCTGCTAAAAAGAAATCGCCATCTATTAAACCATTCTTTTTCAGTACGTCCCAGTTCACATCTATGCTCGGCTGCACTTGCGCTAACCATCGCTGATAGATACTCACAAAGTTGTTTTTATTGATCTGTATTAGCTCGGAACTCTCGCTCAAATGCTGCTTTATAAACTCCCGCAGCTCTGCTTCGTGCACATCGTAATGAAATATGTACGAGGTGCGCTCCAAAGTATCCTTTACAGCGCCGTACAATAGCCCAAATTCGCGCGAAGTATCGTCAGACGGGG
>CAJPTS010000053.1 GCA_905373625.1 Bacteroidia bacterium | reverse complement strand
CAATCAACCTTGGCGATGCGCGCTATGGCATCTACCTTACGAATACGTTAGAAAATAAGCGCTTTGATGGCAATTTATTCTCGCCCATAGATCAAGAGGCACAAGCCGCAAATGTTCTGAAGAATAGTATGCGCGTCATGGTAATGCTCGGCAATCCTCCATACAACGTAAGTAGCTCGAATAAGAGCAAATGGATAGAGAATCTGATGCTCTCCTACAAAGAGGATTTAAACGAAAAGAACATCAAACCCCTCTCTGACGACTATATTAAGTTTATCCGTTACGCGCAATACCAAATAGAGGAACAAACAGGCGAAGGAATTGTGGCATTCATAACGAACAATAGTTTTCTAGATGGTGTTATCCATCGTCAAATGCGCAAGGAGTTATTGCGCGTGTTTGACGCGATCTATATTCTGAACTTGCACGGTAATAGTCGCATGAAAGAAAAAGCTCCCGATGGTGGCAAGGATGAGAACGTATTTGATATTCAGGCAGGGGTGAGCATCAATATTTTCGTGAAACATAAAGAAACAAAGCACGAACAAGCAAAGCTCTTTTACCACGAGCAGTATGGTTTGAGACAAGAAAAATTTGATGCACTCAGTAGGTTAAATTTGTGTAGTACAAGTTGGAAAGAATTGCAACCAGTAGAACCCTATTATTTCTTTGTGCATAAGGATTTTCAATTGGAAGCAAAATATCGTGCAGGTTTTTCGGTAGATACTCTTTTTGTTGAACATGTTGCTGGAATGACAACAACGCGTGACGAATTATTAGCAAAATTCTCTTTCTGTGAATGTAGCGAATTAAAAGAGGATTTCTTGCAACTAAGCAAAGAGGTTTTGCGAAACAAGTACAAGTTAAATAGCGATACGCGCGATTGGTCTCTTCAAAATGCAATTAAGGATGTAACAACAGCAGAAGCTGATAAAACAGCAACAATAATACCTTATTGTTATCGTCCTTATGATAAACGTTATATGCTGTATACGGGAAAAACAAACGGAATTGCGGCCAGACCGCGATTCCGTTTGTTGGGAGCGTTACTCTCCCAACACAATTATGCTTTATGTGCAACCCGCATAATTACATCTTTTCCTGTATTTCAACATTGTTTTATTACAGACAGGCTAATAGATATTTGTTTGGTATCGAATAGACCGAGTGAGATTACTACTGCCTTTCCTCTCTACAAACTCCCCGACGGTTGGAACTATACGCCCACCGAACTTATTGCAGGTAAAACACGTAGCGGCAAACCAATAGAACTCGACCTAAATATGCGCCCTGAAATATTGGCAAAGATCGGAGAGGCGGTGGGCGAACCCGTGAAGGGCGAAGAGGTGTTTGATTACGTTTATGGTGTGTTGCACGACAAGAAATACCGAGAGAAATACTTTGAGTTCCTCAAGATAGAATACCCGCGCATCCCTTATCCCAAAGACAAAACTGAGTACCAGCGCTATGCCGCAATCGGCGAGAGGCTACGACGCCTTCATCTTATGGATGAAACTCTAAACCTTCCTCTCGTCACAACTTTTGATGTGGCAGGTACTAACCTCGTAGAAAAGGTAGAGTACGACAACGGCAAGGTGTGGATAAATGCTACGCAGTATTTCAACAATGTCCCTGCCACAGTATGGGATCACTTTGTAGGCTCATACCAACCCGCACGGTTGTGGTTGCAAAAACGCAAAGGGCGTACACTAGACTATGATGATGTGAATTGGTACTTACGCGTGTGTGCAACAATCGCAGCGGAATTGAAATTTAGGGAGTGAAATCTAACGATTGTGTAATGTATATTTCATTATTATTCAATGTATTGGTTAAATATATATCCCATTCTTCTACCTTCTAACGAACAAAGCTCGAGTTTACCCTGTTCGATACAATAAAATATACGATTGGTGTCAGGTTCCCTTTTTTGAGTAGGCGAAAAAAATAGGCGAACCTCGTGTAGGGATTCGCACCTTTTTGTGCATGTTTGTATTACAACATGAACTCAAATGCAGAGAAGTAAAAGTATATAGCAGTATCTAAAGAATACGTAAAAGCTATGCCTCATAGCAAAAGAGGCTACCGAACCGATAGCCTCTCAAAATCTAACGTTTAGAAATCAGACTACTTCTGGAGCATAGCGTTTAACATCCAGATAGCCTTTTCTTGTTCTACGATAAGCGAAGTCAGCATATCGTTAGTCGCAGCGTCGCTGTCGTCAAGACCTAAAAGAATCGTACGCTCCTCTTGGAGTAAGAAACCGTAAGTTTCTAAGACGTTTTTTGCCATCCCAAGCTCGTCGAGGCACTTAGAACACTGTTCTTGTACCTTTGCAACCTTCAGATAGGTTGAGAAGTGAGAATCGGGCTGACCACCGAGCTGAAGAATACGTTCCGCGATGTCGTCTATATGCGTTGCATAAGCATTATATGCATCCTCAAAATAAGCGTGCATCCGATAGAATAAGTTGCCTTTTACATTCCAGTGGAAGCCACGGAGGTTGGTATAGAACACTTGCATGTCTGCCAACAGTTGACCTAAAGCCTCGATAGTTTTTGCGCTACGAGCTGCATCGAGTTTTGTATAATCTAAAACACTCATCGGTTAAAAATTTAAGTACACCTACATAACGTTTTAGGCTTACTATTTGTTTTCCTTAAGCGGAAAACTAAACAGGGGGACAGTACTATAATTTAGAGGAGCAATTTTAAGCACCGAGATAAGAGTACTACCCTACTCGTCTTCCCATATCACTGCGGGCGGATCTTTTTTCTTGCTCGGTGCTTGTGGTTTCTTTTTTATTTTAGCCGAGTCTGCTTTTTTTATTGTATCGCACTCCTCCCATTCTATCGTGTAGCGTTTGGTCGGAGTATTCGTGGTTTGCTGGTTTTGCGTACGCGATTCTTTTTTATCACCCAAATTAAATTCTTCATTTAAGAGTGTTTGAAGCTCCTCCTTCTCTCGTTGTACTCGTTGTTGGTAACGTGCAGCAAGTGCGCGTTTGTCGAAGGAGACGCTGACATCGGTCGAATCGCCCTGAATGATAAGATAAAGAGAGCCGCCTGCACTACCTCCCTCTTCATAGACCTCCTTCTCGAGATCTTGCTTCTTGCTTCGCCAACGGTTAAAAAGCAAATCTGACAGAGAAAGTTGGAGACGATACTGAAAGCGCGAATCAAAATATTGTTCTCCTTGTAAGCGGAGCGACAAGGCAGAAGACTTTATATTCATCTCGGGTACAACGATTTTTTGCTCTGCAACGGTGATCTCATTTTCCAATCGGGAGAAACGTATGTGCTTAAGTTCTTCAAGTTTGATATAACTGGAGAGCTTCTCTAAGCCTTTTACTTCTCGGAGTTCGCCATTGTGAACCACGACCTTTGTGCGCATTCGTAGTGCTTGAAGCAAAGGCGTCCCTTCTACAAATGGGAGGTGCAAAGAGAAAGAGCCCGAAAGCTGCCCAGATATGTTTTCGTGCCCGAAGTTCTTTAATCCGAAATCGTCATAGCGGAGAAAGAGTTCTTGTAAATTCAGACGCTCGGTGTGCAACTCCGCACGTAAAACAGATGGAGCATGACGCTCGTTTTGAAAAAACAATTCTCCTTGTACTCGCCCTCCGAGTAGTCGTGCCTTTGCCAACTCTATTTGCATCTTGTCTTGTGTGACAAGAAAACGCGTTTCAACAGAATCTATAAGTGCTCCGCGGTAAAGACTTTTGTAGAGCTCGAGCTCCCCTTTTATAGTGCCTATTAACGACCACGGATCTGGTTGCTTGCTTATCGCGTCAGGCGTTGTCGGAGGAAGACTATCTGGATTCCACACAGGCAGCCCGTGCTGGGGGATGTCAAAGTGCTGTACGCGTGCATTTACTGTCCATTGCGGCGGCGTTCCTTTACAGAAAAGCGAGAGGAAATTTTGCACATTGAGCCCTATTTCAAACTCTGCACCATTCCATTTTCCGCGAAAAGCCCCCTTCACCAAATCCTCATTAGTTAAGGTTGCAGCACCACGCAGGTCTGTAAATGTTTGATGCTGGTTGGCGCTGAGAGAATTTACATCTACGTCTATATCCAAGTGCAATTTAGGTTTACGAAGGGAGGCTAACGAAAGCGAATCAAGGCTCTCTAACGAGGTCTGGATATCGCCGTTCCCCCGCAAATGTTTATAGTTTTGTATGTAAGGGAGCATAAAAGGGAGATTGATCTCGTTGTCTTGGAAGTTAAAATCTACCTTTGCATAGATGGAGGGGTGTTCCAGATTATTGATACGAAACTGTGCCGATAGGGTGGAATTTTTACGCTGCAGCTCGCATTTGGAAATTTCGAACATCGTAGAACGTCGCAAAGCCTCACTGCCGTTGGAGAAGCTTCCTTGCAACGTATTCAACGTATAATTTTGTTCGGCAATCTGTAGGGTTAGACCTTCGCCGTAAAGCTTCATATTGAGGCGAAGATTGCCGCCGATCTTGGTATCACTTTCCACGGTCAGGTCAGCATTGAGAGCGCCTTTTAGATCTATATCGGGCGGTAGTTGCCATTTGTACTGCGAAGCAAATGCTAACAGAGTACGGATATCGAGGTTTGAGCCACTCACATTGAGCCGCGTGTCATTTTTTTTCAAATGCCAGTAGCCCGCCACTGCCAACCGATTCCGATCTAGTTGCAGTTCCGTCCGTTCTGTCTCCAGACGCCCAGCTTCTATTTGGAATGTACTTCTGAGGTTGAAGCGTTGTTTTTGGGCAAAAATAAAATCACCCTGACGGACAAGTTCTACAAGCCCGTCGGCTTTTACCTTAAAATGAGAATTGCCTTCTGCTACGTGGAATTTTGCTTCAACTTGTGGTACGACGATTTTACCCGTAAATGCGGTCTGCCTATCTGAGAACTCTACAACCATCTGCGAAAGCGTGAGCGCGTGTACTTCTAGCGTAAAAGCCGTCACAGCTGTATCGCCTTCTGCGGCTGCCGTTTGCGGTTTGAGTATATCATAGTTTTGCACGCTATTTTTGTCGTGTTTCAGACTCAAATATCCGTGTACAATGCGGAAGGACTCTACGCGGATCTTCTTGCGTAACAAATCGAACGGATTTAGGGCTAAGAAGACACTTTTTGCTACTAGGAGGGTATCATGCTTCCCAAAGCTGTTCTCGTGCGCTGAGGGGATTACCACGTCGCGTAGGTGAAGGCTTGCATGGGGAAAGTTGGCAAAGAAGGTGAATTCTACTCCCGAGGTTGTAATGGGCACGTCCAGCTCACTGTTTAGCATTTCTATGCTCTGGCCTACAACGAACTCGCCCCACTTCTTCTCAAAAATGAGTAGTAATGCCGCCAGCAAACAGGCAAGGAGTATCAGTATTATCACTAGCGTGCGCAAATAGCGCCAAGACTTACGCAATGCGGACGAAAGAGCCATAAGTATCGATGGTCATTACGCAGCAAAGATAACGAACTCCATAGCTCGAAGCTTAAAGAGTACGATAGCTAATTCCTTAATTTTCAATTTACAGTAGCGGTATTTTTGCTACGAAAAAGCACTATCTTTGTTTCAATCAAAGTACAACGTATGGAGCAACGCGCCTATTATTCTGTTCGCGAAGTTACCGAGATGATCTGTAATGATCGCGTCCTCGTGCTTGCGGCGCTTGATGAGGTTCTGGCGGTGTTACCTACGGGTAATTGGATCGGCGGTATTGCTAACCAGCACGAGCTTACATACAATGCGGAAGGCGAGCCGTTAGTCATACAGGTCAATGACCTCTCGCAATGGGTTCGAAGTATTCATATCAATTCGTATCAGTCTTTTAATTTTGAAAGTATAGAAAAAGACTCGTTCGCCAACGGCTTCTCCATAATTAGCATCCCCGCTTTTAGCTCCGTACATCTAAGCTACGCCGTTTACTCGGCAACCACGCCTACCTTACGCGAGCATACCGTTATTGGATGGATCGCGGGGTATGAATGTGGCACGTCGGAGATGCGCGAGTCGGTCGTCGTAGACGGCGCTACAGGTGAATTCTACTCAGAGCGCGTTGTTGTAATGCATTGTGCTCTACTAGATCAGTACAGAGCATGGTATGATATTATTAATCCGTTCGTACCCGATTATACAAAACCACGCTTTAAGTTCCCTAATGCCAGTTTCAACATCTCGGATTGCTCGGTGATTGAAAATGAGACAACCGAACCCGATCTACAAAAAGACAGCCTCAATAATGCATCAGGAATGCGAGTATCCTTTATGCAGTATGCAGCTGCACACAACATATCAATTGATGCTGAAACGACGCTTATAACGTCGTTGAGTGGTGAGAATACTACAGCCTCTATTTTAATGAGTGCAATGGGTAAAAGCCTCGTCCTTGCCACGCCCGTAATACCAGGTTTGTCTTACTACATAGGGAAACGAGCTGAGAACGAAGAGACGCTTTGTGCGGCAAATGTAGACTCGGTCATCTTCTCGGTAAATTGTCTTTATGTTCCCATATTCTCGCAGCATTCCCTGCGAGCTTATGGCGAAATTGCACGTTTTATCTATAACCACGTTGTCGTACGCCTTCACGTGTCGCATTCTTTAGATAATATCTTTGGCAGTGAGACGAAGAATGAAGAATAGCGACAGTCGCTCATAAATAACAAAAAGCAAGAATTAGCAGCAAGTTAAGAGAAAACAAGCCCGTACAGGGGAATATATAACGACACACTTTCCGTAACACGACTCAACATGCGCATCTATATCAGCATACGGAACAAGATTATGCTTTTTGTCCTGATACTTGCTCTGGTTATTTACGCGATATCTATTGGTTACATCGTAAGTAACACTTCGCGCACCTTGAAAGATGAGGCGTACTCTAAGGTAAAACTGAGTGCAGAGAAGTCAGCTTTTGAGGTTCGTTGTCGTTTTGAAGAGTATTTGGGGATTACCGAAACGCTAGCTGACGTCTTTAGTTCTTTTGCCGATCAAGATTCTACCCTTTGGCAACCTCTCTTCCTAGAGATGATGCAGAATACCTATAAAAATCACCGAGAGATTACAGCCTTCTGGGATAGTTATGAGTATTCGCAGTATCGCCCGAATTACACCAAAGATCACGGTCGCCTCTCGCGTTATCTCTACTACGACGAAACCCGAACCATGCGCACTGCTGTCACGCCCGATCTGTCTATGAACGGCGATCCAAGTACTTATGCGGCTTTCAAACAAATCAACACACCCGATTTATGGGATCCCTACATAGATACGACGAGCGAGAACGAGGAGAATAGACAGATGATGACCACGGTTGCAGCTCCTATTCGCAAGAATTCTCGCTATGCGGGGCTCGTGGGCATCGATATTACCCTTAATTGGATACAAGACTTCCTGCGCGAGATTAAGCCTTTTGAAGGCAGTATATCTTTTCTCCTATCTGGCAAAGCGTACATTGCGTCGCACCCAGTAGATTCGATGCTAAATAAAAATGTCAGTCAACTTTTTGGGACGGTAGCCATCAGTGAGAATCTCGAAGAAAAGATCAGAAAAGGTATCTGTTCTTCTTTTATTTATCAGGATACAAAGACCGAGCAAGACTATTACGTTTACATCACGCCCATCTCGGTCGCAAATGCTCATTCAAATTGGGCAATGGGGATCTACGTCCCACTGAGTGTCATAACGCATAGTGCTGATGATAGTCTGAAGATTTCTCTTTTGGTGGGCTTAATTGCCATGATTATTACAAGTATGGCTCTGCTCAAGATTTCCTCGCTCATTACGCGCCCCATTATACAGATGACCCAAATGCTCAATACGCTAGCACACGGAGACATCGAGTCTGATAAGGTATTCAAGATAAAGTCTGGCGACGAGATGGAGTGGATGAGCGTAGCCATGAATAAACTCTTGAACGGATTACGTCATATGACGCGACTCGCCCGAAGTATCGGTAACGGTGACCTGTCACAAGATATAACGTTGCTGGGGGAAAATGACGTGCTTGGGAAATCGCTCGTCGCCGTTCGTAATAGCCTGCGTGTAGCAAAAGCCGAAGAGGAAAAAAGAGAGCTTGAGAATAAGAATAGAGCATGGGTCAACCAAGGATTGGCAGAGTTTAGTGAATTGCTCCGGCAGAATTCGAACCACCTAGATTCGCTGTGTGAGAATTTCCTTTTCCAGATCGCACATTTTGTTGATGCACAAATGGGCGCTCTCTATTTACGCGATGATGACAGGCATCAGCGCCATCAGGAAGATGAGTATAATATGAAAGTCTCATTTGCTTGGGGCGAGAAGCGATATCTGACCGCAAAGTTCCGAATGGGCGAGGGACTGATAGGCTCTTGTGCCATGGAAAAGCAGCACATCCTTCTAACAGAGATTCCCGAAAGTTATTCGGCTATTATGGCGGGGGTTGGGCAGGCGCGTCCGCATTGCATACTCATCGTCCCTTTATTGCACGAAGGCGATGCCATCGCAGTACTCGAGCTTGCATCCTTTAAAGTGTTCCCGCCGCATGTAATTGAGTTTCTAAACAATCTCTCAGTATACGTGGCAGCAAGTCTGTTTACCGTACAGGTGGGTATGAACACCAAACAATTGCTTGCGCAAGCTCAGGAGCAGTCAGAAGAATTGAAAGCTCAGGATGAGGAACTCCGACAAAATCTTGAGGAGCTGAAGACTACCCAAGAGGAAGCTGATCGGAAACGTGAGGAAAACGAGAGTCTGTTTACGGCCCTATCTGCTTCGCTCTTCTATGTGGAATATGACCTTGACGGTTATGCCGTAGATGCCAGCCAAAGCTACATAGACCGGCTGCAAGTACCTAGGGAAGAAATCTTACACACGCACTTCTCCGAAGGTTGTCAGATAGTAGGATGGAACAGAGTAAAATACAACGACTTCTGGCGTGAAGTCCGCTCGGGTAAGAGTAAAAGAATAGCCATGCAACAGAATATCAATGGTACAGAGTTGCAACTACTAGAGTTTTATCTCCCTCTGAAAAACCATGCGGGGAAGGTCTACAAGATTATAAAGCTCTCGTTCGAGGTTTAGCGCTTACATATTTTGTAGAAGTATCTAGTGAGTATTATGGTCTTTTATGTACGCGAAGACAGGTAAGCAATAGTGCTACTTGTGGGTAGTTAAAAGACTATCTGTTACAGCCGCGTAAGCCCCTGTAAATGGAAAAGTTGTAAGCACAACTCGTGATCTTTGTATAAATTTGGTACTATTATTAAATAATCTTTCGTTTCATTCCCTATACAATATTCAATAATGATATTATTTTAG
>CAJPTS010000052.1 GCA_905373625.1 Bacteroidia bacterium | reverse complement strand
CTTCAAAAGCCTGATAGAAGGCATCAATATTATAGACACCACCATCCACGCGGAAGATACCAGGCGCATGTACGTCTTCAACCAAGCGTCGTGCCATTTCTTCGGGACGTGTTAGGTTACGCCATACTTTAGCATATGCTAAGAAGAAACGTTGCAAGGGCTTGAAACCATCAATTTCCTTCGCATCTGCACCTTCGCCCTGCGCTTGCAATACTTTCTGGAAGGCGTGTACCGAGATGGTTAATCCGCCGTAATCTGCTAGGTTTTCACCCAAGGTCAGACTACCATTTACGAATTTACCAGGTAACATCTCGAAGCCGTTGAACTGATCAACTAAGAGTTTGGAGTATTCTGTGAAGCGCAAAGAATCTTCGGTTGTCCACCAGTTTTGCAAATTTCCATCTTTGTTGTACTGGCGTCCCTGATCATCGAAACCGTGCGTGATCTCGTGTCCGATCACTACACCTATTGCGCCGTAATTTACAGCGTCATCCGCATTCATATCGAAGAATGGGGGTTGTAAAATTGCAGCGGGGAATACGATCTCGTTCATCACAGGACTGTAATAAGCATTCACCGTTTGCGGATACATAAACCACTCGGTGCGATCTACGGGCTTACCCAGCTTAGACATGGTGTACATGAACTGGAATACCTGTCCGTTACGAATGTTCTGCACGTAGCTGTCGCGCGAGATGCTCAGGTCAGTGTAATCGCGCCACTTATCCGGATAGCCTATTTTTACGGTGATGGCATCTAACTTTTCTTGAGCTTTTTGCTTCGTCTCAGTACTCATCCAAGGCAATTCTGCCATACGTTCACGGTAAGCGACACGAAGATTTTGTACTAGGGTTACCATGCGTTCCTTGGCTTCTGGTGGGAAGTTTTCGGCTACATACGCTTTACCAATCACTTCGCCTAATACGCCCTGCGTGGTGCGCATAACCCGACGCCACCGTGGGCTTTGTACTTGTTGCCCTGAGAGGGTCTTACCATAAAAATCAAACGAAGCGTCTGCAAAAGGTTGAGACAACGAAGAAGCATAGCCTGCTACAAAATGCACTGCCAAGTAATCTTTCCAGACATTGATAGGCGTTTCGCGTAGGAGTTTATCTATGGTTTGTAAGAACTTCGGGTTATCCACCAAAACCTCTTTAGGCATATCAACGCCCAAGTTTTGGAAAAAGACCTTCCAATCAATATTTGGGGTAAGCTTTTGTAATTCTTCTTCCGTCATCTTGTTGTAGGTGAGATGCGGATCGCGATATTCGAGGCGCGACAACGAGGCGTCAGCCATCTTACGCTCTAGTTCGAAGACATCGCTTGCCATCGATGTGGCATTAACCTCCTCACTACCCATTAGGACAAAGAGACGTGTCAGCATCTTGATGTAGGCATCTTGCAGTGCTTTTGTACGATCGTCATCGCCGAAATAGTAGTCGCGGTCAGGCATACCCAGACCACTCTGCGAGATATTCAAGATGTAAGCCGTGGCGTCCTTACTGTCCTGATCGACACTTACATAGAACGGATCGCTACCTCCGATGGGGCGTTCCCGTGCAAATTCGCGCACTAAGTCTGTAGGCTCGGTCAGATTTTTAATGATATCGAGATCGGGTGCTAAGGGTGTCAAACCTGCTGCTTCGATGGTTGCAGTATCCATCCCCGAAGCATAGAAGTCGCCTATTTTCAACCAATCTTGGTTGGTTGTATCGCCTTTGCGCTCCCAAGCACGGAAGAGGATGTCCTTGATTTTCTCTTCTGTTTGCTCTTGTAGAATATCAAAAGCACCATAACGCACCCGATCTGAAGGGATCTCGGTACGTTTTATCCATCCTCCGTTGGCATATTGATAGAAATCTTCGCCAGGAGTCACCGTAGTATCAAGATCGGCGAGATCTATAGCTTTGGGCATCTTATTCTCCTTACACCCCATAAAAACAAAAGGGATCAACAATAACAACAATAGTAAACGTTTCATCTCCAAAGAGTTAATATATTCTGGTAACTTTTATGCCTGAGGCGTATTAGCGTCTTTCGGTGCATAATCGCTTAGGAAAGTATCTATGTCGATAGTATTTATCAGCATAACACGCTCCAAAATTTGGGCTTGGGCATAGCGTACAAAACGTCTGGCGCTCAGCTCGAAGCAGTTCTTCTCGCACGTGCAACGCTCACTGTCTAGAATCAAGAGATACGCAGTAGCAATAAAGCCTCCGATCTCTACAAGCCTCCGTGCGTGAAAATCTATATAGCTGGGATTGTTGGGGCTCTGTACCTCTTCAATTGCCTTCTTCAGGAGCTCTGTCATTTCATTTAGTACGGCACATTCTTTCTTAAAGCCATCGCCTTTTACTTGTGCCGCCAGTACTCCGATTCGTTGCGTAAGTCCCCCGTTAAGAACGGAACGAATGGCGGCTACCACTTGCAACTGCGATGTGCCTTCGTAGATATTCGTGATACGTGCATCGCGATAGAGGCGTTCCACAGGGAAGTCTCGCATGTACCCTGTACCGCCATGTACCTGCACAGCATCATAAGTTACTTGGTTGCAGAATTCACTGCCAAACAACTTAGCAAGTGGCGTAAACATTTCAACCAAGCGCGTATATTCCTTCAGTTCGGCACGTTCTTCGGGCGTTAGGGTGCGCGCGCGCTGAATGTGTAATAAGGATTTATAGATATCTACGTAACGAGTTGTTTCATAGAGTAGTGCACGGGCAGCGTCTGTTTTCGTACGCATGAGTGCCAGCATTTCATTAACTGCGGGGATGTCTTTTATAAGCTTCCCGAACTGCTCACGCTCATTCGCATACTTCTCAGCTTCGCGTGTGGCCGCTTCGGCAATCCCGACACTCTGCGCCGCAACACCCAAACGTGCACCATTCATGAGGGACATTACATACTTGATAAGCCCCAGCTTACGCTCTCCGACCAATTCTGCGGGTGCATCTTTGAATACAAGCTCGCACGTAGGCGAACCGATGATCCCCATCTTATGTTCTATGCGTCGTACGCGTACACAATCGTTCTTCTTGTTGTCATAGAGGAAAAGTGAGATTCCACGAGCATCGGTAGTACCTTCTTCAGAACGCGCCATGACCAACGAAATGTCAGCATCGCCATTCGTAATAAAGCGCTTAACACCATTCAAAAGCCATGTGCCACGCTTCTCGTCATAGTGTGCTTTGAGCATGACTGCCTGTAAATCAGAACCAGCATCAGGCTCTGTAAGCCCCATTGCAAAGGTTTTACCCTGATTTGCCAAAGGTAAGTACTGTTTGCGTTGTTCGTCAGACGCGAACTCATGTATGGTTTCTGCGCAATCTTGTAGTCCCCATATGTTTGCAAAACCACCATCGGCTCGACTTACAAGTTCCGCTGCCATTACGTAAGGAATCATAGGGAAGTTCAAACCTCCGAATTCGCGAGGTAGCGACATGCCATACAAGCCAGCCTTAGCCAAGGCGTCGTGATTTTCTTGCGTTCCTGGGTGGTAATGTACACGCCCGTCTACAACTGTTGGACCTTCTGCATCCACACGTTCTGCATTCGGCGCTAATACGTCACCACAAATCTCGCCTACAATTCCAAGCACCTGTCTGTAGTTTTCCAGTGCATCGGCAAAGTCCTGCGGTGCGTAAGCGGAATCGCGGTCGGTAGTAAAACCTTGTTCTTTTAGTTCCACGATGCGCTGCATCAGAGGATGATCGAGCTGGAAACTCAATGCCTTATTGTCTTCAAAAAAATTTGCCATCTCCGTATTCAAATTTCTAATGCAACGAGTTGCTACTTCGAATTCCGCTTAAAGGACTCGATGAAGCGGTCTATCACCTCTGTATAATCTCCTACAACCGTATAATCTGCAATTTGGTTGATAGGAGCATTAGGATCCGTATTGATAGAGATTATCATAGCCGATTCGCTCATCCCCGCAGTATGCTGCACCTGCCCAGAGATTCCACAAGCGATGTACAATTTCGGGCGCACCGTCACCCCTGTTTGCCCTATTTGGCGCTCATGGTCAGCATACCCCGCATCTACGGCGGCACGCGATGCGCCTACTTCGCCACCTAACAAGTGTGCCAATTGAAACAACTTATCAAAGCCCTCACGACTTCCTACTCCGTACCCCCCAGAAACAATGATGTTTGCTCCTTTTACGTTTACGGCTTGTTTTTCCATTTGCCGTGAAACGATGGCGACGATAAAATCTTCGTCGCGCAGCACCTTGTTGACCTCTATTTTAACGGTTTGGCACTTCACTGGAGTTTTCAACTCTTCGCGCTTCATGACACCTTCGCGCACCGTGGCCATCTGAGGACGGCAGTCGGGGTTTACAATCGTGGCTATGATATTTCCACCAAACGCAGGGCGAATCTGGAACAGCAGGTTTTCATACTGCTTTTTAGCCTTCACATCATTGTATTCGCCGATTTCCAAGCTAGTACAATCTGCCGTTAAGCCACTATGAAGAGCCGACGAAACACGTGGTCCTAGGTCGCGTCCTACAGAAGTTGCTCCGAAGAGTGCTATCTGTGGTTTCTCGCGTGCAAAGAGGTCACAAAGAATGTGCTCATACGGCAATGTTAAGTAAAACTCTAGGCGTTTGTCATCTGCCACGTGCAGACGTGTAGCTCCGTATTTCTCGCAAATGGGTAATACCCAGTCCAGATTATGACCTATGGCAATCGCCTCAACCTCTACGCCCAACGTCGAAGCTAGGGTACGCGCTTTGGTTAAGAGTTCCAAGCTGACATCAGCGATCTCGCGTCCCTCGATTTCAAGATATACAAATACGTTATTCACCGCTATACCTCCTATAACTCGTAACTCTCTAACCAATTGTATGATTTGCCATTAACTCGCGTACAAGTTCATCAATCGAAGCTGCACTTGCGTCAAAGCTTTTTGATTCTTTCACTTGGAAAACAACATTTTGTACCGTCTTAACCTTGGTGGGGGAGCCCGAGAGCCCTAATTCTTGGGGGTTCGCATCGAGCATGGACGCATTCCATTCTTCGATGAGGGGGTGCTTGTAGCCATCATCGGCAACTTTCTCTGACGGAGCAGCTGCGCGTTTCCACTGCATGAGCAATTTTGCATTGCGCGAACGACACTCGGGAGCGGTTGCATTCACAGTGAGGACAATCGGTAACGAACCTTTTAGTTCTTCTACACCTCGTTCTACACGGCGACGTGCGTAGACCGTCTTGCCCTCCAGCCGAGCATACTCCACGTATGTAATTTGCGACCAGCCTAATTTTTGAGCTACTTGTGGTCCTACTTGAGCTGTATCGCCATCGATGGCCTGCCGTCCTGCGATAACCATTGCGGGGTTCAGCTTGCGGAGTGCACAGGCGAGTGCGTAAGAGGTGGCCAAGGTGTCAGAGCCTGCAAAAGCACTGTCGGTGAGTAAAACCCCGTCGTCTGCACCGCGGAACAAACCTTCGCGAATAATGTTGGCTGCACGGGGTGGTCCCATAGTAAGTATGGTGACACGGACGTCTGGATTTTCATCCTTTAGTTGCAGCGCGAGTTCTAGCGCATTCAAATCTTCGGGATTAAAAATTGCAGGCAGTGCTGCACGGTTTACCGTACCATCAACCTTCATGGCATCTTTGCCAGCGGCACGGGTGTCTGGCACTTGCTTGGCCAAGACTACTATTCGTAATTCTTCCATCTCGAATTATTTTCCTCGTCAAACACAAAAGTAACTATATTCTTAATTGTTGAAGGGTTTGTAAATGTGCTTACAGCGTGCGCGTTCGTACTTAAATAGATGATATTTGTGCATTTGTACTAATAATGGTATTAATCCGCTTTTTAGTGCATACGATATTTTAAGCTTTACGTTGCAAGGCAAGCTAAGCTTTAATTGCGGCGAGAATGAAGAAAGCAAAGCACGTCTGGATACGTAAGAGGCAAGATAAAAAAAGCGAGACCATAAGATCTCGCTTTACTCTATTCTGTAAAAAAATTATACGGTAAATTGTTTCATTATTTCGCGAAGCGCATTGGCTTGCGAATCTAATTGCTCGGCGCTAGTAGTCATTTCCTCACTCGTTGAGGCGTTCTGTTGTACCACATCGTTCAGCTGTATAATGGCCGCATTGATCTGCTCAACCCCAGAGCGCTGTTCTTGACTCGCAACGGAGATTTCCTGTACTAATTGCGCCGTACGCGTCACGTCGGGGACTACCGAGAGTAATTCGGATTCGGCTACTCCCGTAACACGAACTGCCACTTGCGATATGTTCTGTATCTCGTCGGCGGCCAGTTTACTCCGTTCAGCCAATTTCCGTACTTCGGAGGCTACTACCGAGAATCCACGTCCGTGCTCGCCTGCTCGTGCAGCTTCTACGGCAGCATTTAGCGCCAAGATGTTCGTCTGTACCGCAATTTCGCTAATGACATTGATTTTGCTCACGATGTCTGTTACGGCTTCTGCCACTTTGTGTGCGCCTTCTGCCACCTTGTTGATACGTTGCTCCATATTTTTAGCGATGGTCTCGGTCTCCATAGCACTGTGTGTATTGGCCTCAATGCTGGTCACCATTTCCCCCATGGCACTACTAATCTGCTCGGCACTAGCCGCTTGCGAATTCGCCCCCTCTGAGAGTTGCTGCGAGACTGTGGTCAGCGCTCCAGAGGCAGAAGCAACGTTCTCCATTCCGTCGACCACCGCACCTACTGTCTGGCGTATCATACCAGACATCTGTTTCAACGAGCGTGCAAGCTCGCCAAATTCATCCTTATCATTGATAGAACGCTGATCCGCGCGTGCACTGAAGTCGCCTTTGGCACATTCATCGACCTCGGCTACTGCGCCGTGTATAATCCGAGTCAGGTAACGCGCTAGGAGAAAAGATACCAGAACTGCGCAGACGACAAGTGCTATAAGGATGATTATTGTCCAGAACAAAGTCTGCTTTTCCAACTCTTTACGGTATTGGAAACTCCCTTCTGAAATGATTAGTACTTCGGTTGCCACTTTTTCATTGAGCAAAATAATTGCATTCCCAGCCGTGCTCGTCTGCTCGGCTTCGGCAAGTAAGGTCTTTAGAAGTTCGCGGTATTCGCTAGCTTTTTCGTATGTGGCGCCAGCGAGCCCCGCAGGCAGGGCGCGTTCGGCTGTAGTAAGGGCTTCTTTCAAAAAAGAGAGCTGCATCAAGTCAGAGTAGCGATTGAACAGTAGAGTCGACGTCACGGTAATATGTGAAACAGCCGAGAAGGGAGCTAATGCTCCGATTTCTTGGGAGAGTACGCCTAGTTTTTCGCTGACGGCTTTGTTATGTGTATCTAACTTTTTCCGTAGTGCAATGTATTCGTTAAGGTGATCTCGGTATTCTGTGAGTGCATTTAATAGGACTTCCGCGCGATTATGTAATTCGTCTAGCCCCAGATTTTGCAATGTCTTTTGCGCGCCCTCCATCCCGATCGTCGCGCTATCGAGACAATGGAAGGCGATCTCCGTTAGTTCTTCTTTGAGCGTCGTGTTATACTGATTAGCAGCCATACGGGCATTTACAAAATTCGTCTCAGCATAGCGGACATCTGATTCTACAGATGCTGCCGCCATAGACATCCCTGAAAGTTTGGTGACTGTAAAAGCGCCGATCCCACCAAAAACTAGAACCATAGCAAACGCTACATATAATTTTGCGCGTATCCGCAAATTAGAGTATTTGAACATTGACGAATATGTTTAATCTGTATTCACTCCTTAACTGGCAAAAACGTAGTTCTTACGTTATTAGTTGCAATCTGTTATAAATCTTACACTTCAGCACTACCAAGCAGCAGGCTTATGTTCAGGTTAGGACGTCACACGCAGGAATATCTTATCGCCCTTACGTACCTTAGCTGGTGTTCGGAAGGCGCCTATAGTGCCTTTTTTTAGCACTTGGCATAAACAGCCTGCGTCGTCGCGGAGCTCTTTTATTGTCACCTCCACCACCCCCGTTGTCTCGCCTATTATAAAAAGATTATCGCCCACGGCAATTTGTTCTGACCGAACTTGTACTTCTGCCACAGACAGACGGTCGTAAAAGTTCCGTACTTGCCCGATTTGTACTTTTTTCTCCGTGGCAGAAGATCCATACTGTGCAGACCACTCTCCTAAGCGCTGTCCTAGGTAGTAACCATTCCAAAAACCGCGATTAAATACAGAGGCCAAGCGTGCCTCCCAGTCTGCAAGCTTTGCAGCGTCCCACGTACCATTCATAAGAGCATCGGCAGCCTCGCGGTAGCATTTTACCACGGTTAGAACATATTCGGGGCTGCGAGCACGTCCCTCGATCTTCAGTATGCTTACCCCCGCATCTGCAATCTTGTTGAGAAAGTGTATAGTCTTCAGATCTTTGGGCGACATGAGGTATTCATTCTCCACCGCAATAGCATTGTCAGATTCGGTGTCGCGGAGTTCATAGGAACGACGGCATATTTGAACACACGAGCCGCGATTTGCAGAACGATTTGCCTCGTGAAGGCTGAGATAGCACTTGCCCGATATGGCCATACACAATGCTCCGTGGCAGAAGATCTCTATTTGCATTAGTTTGCCAGAGGGTCCGCAGATGTTTTGCGTACGAATGTCTTCGGCTATTTTAGCCACTTGCTCTAGGCTGAGTTCGCGCGCCAAAACAGCAACATCTGCCCAGTGACTGTAGAACTTCAGGCTCTCGGTGTTAGAAATACTCAGCTGCGTAGACAAGTGTACGCGTAGCCCCAGTGTATGTGCTAAGGAGATCACTGCTTGGTCACTCGCGATGATGGCATCTACGCCAGTCTTTCGTGCGAGTTCCAGGGTCTGCCGTACGGCCTCGAGCTCTTCGTTATAGATAATGGTATTTACTGTCAAATAGAGTTTTACACCAGCGTCGTGACATATTGCTACCGCCTCGGGAAGTGTCTCCACGGTGAAATTCGTATTGGAAGACGCGCGCATATTTAGTTCGCCTACTCCTAAGAAAACAGAGTCTGCGCCTCCTTGTATTGCTGCGCGTAGACAGGCAAAGTTGCCTGCTGGGGCGAGTACTTCTAGGCGTTCCATTATGCTTTGGCTTTTTTGCTAGAACGGAAGTTTTTGCGCATCCATTTCGGTAGGAGGAAGACGCCGATGAGTAGGTAGGGGTAGTAGGTCGCCAGTCGCCAAATAAGAGCCAAGACTATGGCTACTGCGCCGATATTCTCTGGGGCTACGGGGATAAAATCTCCTAAATAACGGGAGAATACGTACTCTGCAAAACCGCTCCCGCCAGGTGTAGGACTCACGAGCATCATAATCCACATGACCAGCTGACGGGCGAAGATGAGGAAATGATCGTGAACAAGAAAGAAGGCAAGCAAGATGGCATTTACCACCCAGTAGCGAGAGGTCCAAGAAAGAAAAGTCGCAAAAAAAGCTTTCAACCAGTACGAGAAGGGTTTCTGTCGGAACTCACTCGAGGTCTGAATTATCTC
>CAJPTS010000051.1 GCA_905373625.1 Bacteroidia bacterium | reverse complement strand
GTGTTTTCTTTATCATTCATAATTCTGGCGTCAGTTCCAAAGCCGTCCTCAAGGTATTTTTTTGAAATTGAAACGGTCACGCGGAAAGCTGTTATAAGCGAGAAGTCAAATTCAGCTGGCGCATTGCCATTCTCGGTCAGTTCTTTCTTAACACGGTGAATTCCACGACTGAACCGATTTACGTACCCCAAGACTTTCATAGCCTCGGCGATAATTGGGTTACGATAATCACTCACATCTGGGAAGTTCGTAGGACTAACTTTTCCATACAGTCCGCCAGCATTTTGTATCTCAACCCGATCATCATATTCGTAGAATTGAATTGGAGCATTGCTTTCATAATCACGATGCATTATGGCATTCATGAGTAGCTCACGCGTAGCCCAGTAGGGATATTTAGAAACCGTTTCCTCGCGCAATACACTGACAGGGATGGGGCGCTTCTGCGAGATACTCGTTTCTACAAAGGCATCAATTTTGGGTAGTATCGTGCAAAGATTTGCTCCGAACTTATATTCGTTTACGATATCGCCAGCACGATCATGTCCGCTAAAGTGAACATACTGAAGGTAAGCACCTGGCAAAAATTGCGTATGTCGTTTGCCAAAAAGTACTATAGCGGCGTAGGAAGGACAGTTGTACCGCAGATCATACAATCCTAGCGACGCTAGCTGTAGGCTTACCTCTCTTTTATCGTTAAGCAATACGTCTTCGGGTACTATGCGAGGCAAGTACTCTTTACGAACTTGGGCAAGATTGAGATCATTTAACGACGCGCCTAAACAGGGCATGGCATCGAAGGTTCGTAAGTGTGAGAGTCTTCGCTCCAATAATATTTTTTCTTCCGCCTCCGTCGCAATACTTTTTCTTGGACCGACTCGCACCCATATACGCCCACGATAACGCACTGGCGGGAAGTCAGAAGGCGTGACCTCAACAACCAGCAGATCTCCTTCGGGGTAACCTATTTTTTCAACCGTCATGAGTGGTTGTGGAAGAATATTGCCGTCCGTACGGATATTGGATATTTTTAGTAACAAGCGGTCAGAGACCTTCAAACCTGAGAGCTCGCCGTTATCTTTAGCACCTAGAATAAGGTAGCCCTTTTTAGCACTGCCAGCCAAGTCATTAGAAAAAGCACATATCGCTTGGCAGAATTTATCCATATTCTCCGTTGCCGTCGTCCGCTCAACGCGATAGCTCTCCGATTCGGTAAGCATTCGTAAAACTAGCTTCGCCTCTATCATTTGCCAACCATTGTACTGTTGAACGACACCGCAGACCGCCTCACGTTTCTCTCCTTGTTGTAGGGGCACTCCTCTCCCCCGCTATTGACAAAGTTATAGATATTTATTTGCGCCCCCATGTACAAACCTCGAGGAATAAGGGAGCGACGGTATGTCATAACGCACAAACTGTTGTGTTGTTTGAAAAACTCAGCTTCAGTCACATACGTCAGTTTGCTCCCCTTACCCTCATTCGCACGCCATGCATTTTTTGGATTCTGAACATACCTAAAGAGGGTGTGCCAAATTTCTATTTTGACACACCCTCCCTCTGCAAAACAAATAAAACAAACAATCGCTCTACTTCATCAGTTTCTTAATGGCATTTGCCAGACGCTTAACCCCTTCTTCGTTCTTCTCCTTAGACATGTAAGAGAAGTTGCAACGGAGGGTGTTTTTGCCCGTTCCATCGCAGAAGAACGTAGTACCGAGTACAAAGGCTACTTTTTCTTCAATAGCAATCTTGAAGAGCTCCTCGGCATCCATATATTCGGGTAACGTGAGGAAGAGGAACAACCCCCCTTCGGGTTCGGTCCACGTAACACCTTCGGGCATATACTTCTTAAAAGAGTCTATCATAATCTGACGTTTCTCTTTGTAGTTCTGAATAATGCCCGACAGGTTTTTATCAAAGTATCCCTTCTGTATATATCGTGCGGCGATGCGCTGTACAAAAGGCGGCGTACAGAGGTCGGTAGCCTGTTTTGCCATTACGATCTTGTCAATAATGATCGGATCGGCAATGACCCAACCAATACGGAAGCCTGGCGCAAAGGTCTTTGAGAACGTCCCCAAGAGTACAACGCGCCCCTCATCCGCCAACTGGTAAATTGTAGGCTGTTCTTTACCTGCAAAGCGAATTTCACGATAAGGGCTATCCTCAAGAATGAGTACGTCATATTTCTGTGCCACCGCAATGATTTCCTTACGGCGTTCCTCTGGCATTGTAATACCCGCTGGGTTCTGGAAGTCAGGGATACAATAGATAAACTTGGGCATCGTACCCGCTTTTTGCAATTCGGCGAGTTTCTTGTCTAGTAGGTCTGCACGCATACCTTTGTCGTCGAGCGGAATTCCTACTAGGTCTGCACCATAGTTTACAAATGCCTGTAAAGCGCCTAAGTACGAAGGTAGTCCACAAATGACCTTGTCGCCCTTATCCACGAAGATTTTTGGCAGCAGATCTAGCGCTTGCTGCGATGCCGTGGTAATAATCAGGTTCTCAAGTCCGAGCTTTAAGCCTTGTTTCTGATAACGCTCCACTAACAGTTCGCGGAGGAGTTGGTCACCCTCAGTCGCACCATACTGCAACGCCATGCGCCCTTCTTTCTCGAGCATTTCGGCGGTAATCTCCTTAAGTTCTTCCACGGGGAAGCTCTCGGGGGCGGGCAAACCGCCCGCAAAAGAGATGATGTCGGGTTTCTGAGTCAATTTCAACAATTCGCGGATCGCAGAGCGACGCATCCGCTTAGCACTCGACGAGAACAACTTATCCAAATCCTTAACCATGACCTTACTAGATTTTAGGGAGCATAGAGCTCCGCCTCATTATTTTGCAAGATACAAAATATATTGCTAGGTACAGAACTTTGTACAGAAAACAGAATACAACTCGCTAATTTGTGCAAGATAATATGTTTGCAAAGTCTGCGCGAGCTCTACAAAAAATAAATCTGTGGTGCTTGGTATGTGTAGCCTACTATACTCGGCGTAGGCTTAAACGCCAATTATTCCGCCAAATTTGCGTTGGGGGTTTCACAACCTTTATTGCGGCAATGCCATACCAAGAACTTCGCTACTGCAATTAACAAAAGAACCACGGACATTCCCCAAACAATGCATGTTCCGCCACTTCCCATCAAAGCCTCGTCTTGTTGTGTGGCAAGTGCAGCATTGAAATAAGTGGGGACTGGCGCATGGTTTAATCGCCATTTATTCAGGACAACTGCATTACGAAGCAGTACTACACCCGTAGAGGCTCGAACTATTGTTTTCAACGTACGTTCATTCGTGGTATAAAGCGTGGTTTGCAGTCCTTGCTTATTGAGCTCCTGCTGTAGATCCTGCGATGCTGCTGTAGCATGATACAAGTACATGCCATTACTCGCCAATTGTTCTTGAAGCGCATTGAGCTGAGCGATATTGTCTCTATTGAGAGTCTCGAGGAAGGGGGTAACTACAAGTACGCGCAAGACGGAATCGGTTGCAAGGAGTTCGCTAACCTTATTTTCACCCATAGGCGTTTCCAGCGCGAAGTCATGTATCGGGGGTTCGTACCCCTTTTGGAGTAAAATATTCTCGCTAGAGACGTAATGCCAAGTTGTATCTTCCCACGGATAATCGAACTCTGTAAATGTTTTCTGTACCCCGTCCTTCTCGTATACAAATGTTGTTTGATATTCGTCTTGTGGTGCTCCTTCAGGAATTGCCATCCCATCATTAAGATTTGCCCCTATGTGGTACGGACGGAAATCTATCATGGGTAGATCTGCTGTGGCATACAGCGCGGGGAAAAGTGCAAATAAAGCCAATAGGGTAGGGAAAAAAACATTGCGCATTAGTTTACACTTAAAACAACTAGGCTGAAAGCGTAAAGTGATGTTGTACTGTTCGAGTAACAAAAAGATACTCGCCAGAAGCAGCGGGACGTTTTTCCAGAAGGTCTGCCAGTTGGTGAGTTTTATAGCATCGCCGAAGCAACCACAATCTGAAACGGGGTTGGCAATAGCCAAATAAAGTGTAAGTGGCGTAAAGACTACCATAAAGAGGGTAACCATTATGGCCGCAAACTTCCGTAACTCACCAAAGAGGAGCAAGAGCCCCACATAAAATTCCAACGAGACGAGAAATATGGACAAGATGTATGCGACGGGGTGCAAAGCCTCGAGTCCAAAAGCCGAGAAATAGTCCTGTAGCTTATAAGCAAACCCTTGCGGATCTACACTTTTCACAAATCCCGAGAAGGTAAATACAATCCCCAAAAGGAGGCGACATGCAACGACAAGAATTTTTTTTACTGAAGACATAATACTTATGTGTGATAGAAACAGTGTTAGGATCGGGAAACTGCCATAAACCGAGATATAATCTTCCCCGACGTCGTGCTGTTCTAATTTGTTTTAGCTTTTTGCGCCGATCTTCAGAATACGCTGCCCATTAGGTTGTGGCACAATGGCAACATGGATTAGCGTCTCTGGGAGAATGGGTTCTACAATGGCCGGCCACTCGATAAGGCAACGTCCTTTGTCATTTGCCAAATAATCCTCAATACCAATATCTAGAGCTTCTTGCAAGGCATTAAGACGGTAGAAATCACAATGATAAATGAGAGCGCCGTCAGTACAATGATATTCGTTGATAAGAGCAAAGGTTGGACTGGTAACCACGTCAACCACGCCCAAATATTTGCAGAGTGCACGAATAAATGTCGTCTTTCCTGCACCGAGTCCTCCCCAGAAACAGATGCAACGTGGGTGTGAGACTTTTTGTAAGAACGCCTTTACTGCAAACTCGAGGTCAGATTCCGCCTCCGAGCGTATGAGTACCTCGCCAGCCGTATCCTGCATTTTGATACTTACTGTTGTGGGAGCAAAGATACGAAGGGGATAATCATTTCCTCGAGCGAGACACCGCCGTGTTGAAAAGAGTCTTTAAACAGGCGCGCATAGTTGTTAAAATTGTTCGGGTAGATTAGATAGTCATTCCCTGTAGCAAATATGTAACGTGCACTCATGCTAGACTGTGGGAGGTGTACTTCGGCTGGATTGATGCAGGCAAACACCTCACGATCATTATAAGAGAGGCTTTTCCCCAATTTGTAGCGCATGTTGTTGGAGGTCTCTCGGTCACCAACCACCTTCAATGCCTTTTTTACCTGAATGGAGCCATGATCTGTCGTAATTAGCAGGCGTACGGGGTAATTACTCAGCTTTTGTAAAAAAACGTAGAGATCAGAATGCTTAAACCAACTCTGTGTGAGCGAGAGGTACGCGTGTGCATCATTCGCCAATTGTTTCATAATCTGCATATCGTGGCGCGCGTGCGAGAGCATATCAATAAAATTGTAAACCACGACGGTCAGATCCGTTTCTAGGATTTGCTGGAAATCCCCGTCCTTAAGCGGAGTATCGTCCAAGGTAGCGCCCTTGTAGTATTGCATCGTATACTTGTTTCCGATTCGCTGGAGATTGCGTTTCAACAGCTCGGACTCATAGATATTTTTGCCTTCCTCGTCCTGCTCGCCCACCCAAAACTCTGGATGGATTTGTGAGATCTCAAGTGGCATTAAGCCTGCAAACAAAGCATTACGCGCATAGTGCGTAACGGTGGGGAGAATGGAGTAATACGTTCTTTCTTGTTCCACACGCCATGATGCTGAAAGTAATTCGCGGAGCATGCGCCACTGGTCAAAACGGAGGTTATCTACGACCAACAGCAATACCTTTTCGCCCGCCTCTAGGTAAGGTAAGAGATATTCGCGGAGTACACGCGGTGAGGTAACAGGACCGCTGCCCAAATCTTTGAACCACGACGCATAATTGCGACGAATGTATTTACTAAATGCAACGTTTGCTTGCTGTTGTAACTGCATATGCAACTCGAGCATCTCGGGGGCATTGGCAGAGAGAAGACTTAATCGCCACTCGCTCAACTGAATATGTATAGTCTGCCAGTCCTCCCACGATGCAGCACTATTGATTCGTTCGCCGATTTGTAAATAATTTGTTTGATACGCAGCGGTCGTCCCGACAGAGACAAGCTTACGCTCATGCACATGCTTTTTAATAGAGATGAGGATCTGACTGGGGTTTACTGGCTTAATGAGATAATCTGCTATTTTGGCGCCCACGGCTCGATCCATAATATCTTCTTCCTCACTCTTGGTGACCATCACGATGGGGATCGTCGGTGAAAGGCGCTTAAAGTGAGCCAGTGCCTCCAAGCCCGTAAGCCCTGGCATATTTTCGTCTAAAAAAATAATATCGAATGGTTCGCGCTCTACTTTATCGAGCGCATCGTCAGCATTAGTTGCCGTAGCCACTTGATATCCCTTCTTTTCTAAGAAGAGAACATGCGGGCGCAAAAGTTCTATTTCGTCGTCAACCCACAAGATTTTAGCGGATGCCATATGCAATACAGATGTTTGAAAACAAAAAGGTTCAAGCGTCTGAGCGCTCACTTCTATTTTTTCTGATTGTAGTTTTTCTTATAAAAATCCATGTACGGGAGGAAGCCCTTTTGCTCCTTGAGGAGTTCCAGATTGGCAGGAGAGATTATGATGAAGAAGGGGGTAATCTCGCCAAAGGGTTCAGCTTCGTCCATGGCATCTCGGAAAGCGAGCGCACTCTCATAATCAGTAAAGGAGCTAATAATGAGCAAGGTGGCACTTTCATTCAGATTGTACTCTTCGACTTCAAGATTCAAATTAACGTCGTAGTCTACCCCAAAGCTAATGGCAAGGAATTTCAACTCTCGCATATTTTCCTTTGGGTTAAAGACTAGCAGTACATCGTGCACTCCTTGGTCGTAAACAAACTCCTTGTCTGTTTTTATAGCAACGACCTCCTGACTACCAATTATGAGCGGTGGTAGATCATCACCCACCAATTCGCGCTTGGCAATGGCTTTTAATACATCGTCTGCATACTTAGCTTCTGGGAGATCGCGATAGGTTTGAACAAATGATTTTAGAGCTGCGACCTGCACAGTATCACCTGGTTCATTACCAGCATTCAATGCGGCGAGCATAGCAAAACGCACTTTATACTCGTCGGCAGTAGATTCTTGCGCTGCGCTCGTGGCTAGACGATGTGCCTCGGCACGATTACACTCTTGCATAAGCGCTAAGATGTCATCTGCGATTTTTTCATTCTTCTCTTTTTCGGCACGTACCTTTTCCATATACTGTGGATCTGAGAGAATACGCGCATACGAGCTCGTAGGATACGAATTCAATAGTTTATCGCTGTACTGTTGGCGCTGGGGGAGACCTGCCCTATCTGCCGTCATATACGCCATAAAACAAGCCTCGGGAGCAGACTCGTCCTGCGGGAATCGGTTCAATACTTCAGCATAGGTTTCCACGGCACGCGCAGGATCATTAAAATCATTACGGTAGGCTTCTGCCATCTCAAACATAGCACGCCGAATCTCTGCATTAGAGTGTGCCAAAGCCGAATCTGTGAGGGGCAAGTCGGTCAAATAATACTGTACAGAGTACTTATCAGCAGCCTTCTTTGTACTGTCCTGGTTATTGCCTCCTTCGCCACCAGTATTGGTTGTAATCTGCTTATTTTTCCGACGCCAGTTGTCTTCCAATTTTCTCGTTCCCCACTTTACCTTAAAGTCGGAACGCCCAAAGCCGAGTGCAGAAGTATTGTAGAAATACCAACCGCCCTCGCTCTTATTAGACGTATTCTGAAGGGAGCCCTGCCTGTATTCGTTCTGCAAAGCGAAGTTGCGATCCATCTGCTCCTTTTCTTCTTCTAGCTTTGCCAGACGCTCTTCTTCACGCAACTTGGCAATTATCTCCTGTATAAATTCCACCCGCTTAGCCTCCGACATCTGCGCAATTCGCTGTAAACTATCTTCACGAAGCACCACGGCTTGCGATTCGGCCAGATGGCCTAAAACCGAGCCACGTTTAGCAATCTCGGCATAGTGCGGATAGGTTTCTGGCAGTGCATTGAGCGCACTGTCATAGGCGGCTGCTGCACGCAAATAATCACTCTTCGCAAAATAATATTCGGCTACGCGTAGGTGCGATGCCCCCTTCTGCTTATTATTTGAAATACTCTTTTGTGCCGACTCCTTGAAAAGATCGAGTCCCGCTGCGGTATCTCCTTTAGCGAAAGCCATTTCACCGAGCGCGTAATATATCTGATCGAGGTAATCTACATTCTTTTCATCTTTAGCCAAATTACGCAAGCTGCGTTCCATTCCTTTACCTTGTACACGTGCAGCTAGTGAGGCGCTTCGCACCAAGGCGTTGAAACTCATTTCATAATTAGGAGCACTGCTCGATACCTTTTTGTACAGTTGGAAGGCCTCGTTGTAATTTTTCGTTTCCTCGGCGAGTTGCGCCAGCGCCAGACGACAGCGGGCACGATCAAGCCTTGTCGGCGCATTGGCAAGAGCCAATTTTCCGTGTTGGTAAGCTTCTTCATAATTTTGCTCACTAACCAACAGATCCGCCCACATGGACTCTAATAGGAAAGTATACTCTTTCCCCTTCGGACGATAAGGCGCTACGGCAAGCGTGGTAAAACGTTCTTTTGCTTCCAAGGTTTGACCGCTTAACATCTCAATGCGCGCTTTCCAGAGCTGCCCTTCCCAGCCCTCGGGGAGACCAGCGAACTGCATCATGGCAAAATCTATTGCCTGTGCAGCTTGCGGCAGATCGCCACTCCATATACGCGCTTTACCAATAAGCAGCCATGCCTTGCGAGCATAAATATTAAATTCGTTCTGAGCGTAAAAGGCTTTTTCTTTTGGGGTTAGCGCCTCTTTTCCTCTTTCGGGCTTTACCGTGATCGAATGAGACTTGATGAGCATCGTACACTTCGTCTGCGCTCTATCCATCTCGCCGCCTGTACTCAAGGCAGCATCGGGCAACCCCGCAATGCAGAAGGGTAAAATGCGAGTATAGTCATACTGCATAGACTTATTGGCTTGTTTTACGCCCGCATCATAAGCCTCTTGTGCATTAAAATAGTAATTGAAATAGGAGGTAACACGGTGATAGAAACGACGATAAGCCGTATTCTTCTTTGTACCGCACCCTAACAGCATTACCAGCAGTAAGGCAATTGTTACTAGCCCTACGCGCTTGTCAAACGTTCTCAAATTCCACACTCTCATACTCATTGCGTAACAAATGTACGCATTAACCGATCAACGTTAGGCGTTGCGTCGTTATTGCTAATAACGTGAAACTTGCCAACAAACTGTATTGTGCCATTTTATGCGATTCCCAAGAATAACTCGGTAGTATCCCTGTGCAAACACAGAATAGGGATAAAGCGTTATTTTGTTGTACGAATAATATGTTTTGTAATGAAATACATCGGCGCACACGTGAGCGCAGCAGGAGGAGTAGCGAAGGCTCCGTTAAATGCTGCGGAGATTGGAGCAACGGCTTTTGCATTGTTTACCAAAAACCAACGGCAGTGGCATGCAGCGGCACTCACAGAGGGCGAGATTTCTA
>CAJPTS010000050.1 GCA_905373625.1 Bacteroidia bacterium | reverse complement strand
CCCTCGCCCCTCTAAGCACGAGGAGCAGATAAGTGCCTATCTACAAGCTTTTGGCGAACGCCATGGCATAGAAACGCATCGCGATGCCGTGGGTAATGTGCTTATGCGTAAGCCTGCCACTCTGGGCATGGAAGATCGGCGCTCTATTGTGCTTCAAAGCCACATGGATATGGTGTGCGAAAAAAACTCCGATACTACGCATGATTTTATGCGCGACCCGATAATTCCATACATTGACGGTGATTGGGTGCGCGCAAAAGGCACTACACTAGGTGCGGATGATGGGATCGGGTGCGCGGCACAGTTGGCAGTGTTAACAGATCCTACCGTGCAGCATGGTCCTGTAGAATGCCTTTTTACGGTAGACGAAGAGACGGGGTTAACAGGTGCTTTTGCACTGGAGGCGGGCTTCTTTCAGAGTGATATCTTGTTGAATCTGGATTCGGAGGACGAGGGCGAGTTGTTCATCGGTTGTGCTGGTGGTTTGGATACTCTGGGGCGTTTCATCTTTCGGACAACTGAAGCCGAGGCGGGAAGTAAATTTTACACGATAGCAGTTTCGGGGCTTACAGGGGGTCACTCGGGCGATGATATAAATAAGGGCTTAGCAAACTCTATCAAACTGTTGGTTCGTACGCTCATGCACCTAGAACGCGAAGTGCCACTAGCGTTGGCTCTCTTAGAAGGTGGAAACTTACGCAACGCAATCCCGCGTGAGGCATATGCCATCGTAGCACTCCCCGACGACTCTATTGCAAAGATGGAAGCGTTTGTTGCCGATTTTAGTGCCGAATTGAAGAAAGAGTACCACGTTACCGAACCCAACATCAACTTCTCTATTACCCCAGCTGACCCGATGCCCATCATGGTTAATACTGACAAATTACGCCTTTTACATTTGCTCTACACTATGCATCATGGCGTGATTGAAATGAGCCGCGAGATTCCTGGACTTGTAGAAACTTCGACGAACCTCGCCTCTGTAAAACGTTCGGAGGACGGAAAATATATTGAGATCGCAACGAGTCAGCGTAGCTCCGTGGACTCGGCAAAACAATATATTGCTATGGCGGTAGAGAGCGCGTTGCTGCTAGCGGGCTGTTCGTTAGCCCATTCTGATGGTTACCCAGGTTGGGCTCCCAACACAAACTCGACCATCTTGCGTGTCGCAGAAAAGGCATATACTGATCTGTTTGGAAAAAAGCCCGTAGTGCGTGCCATTCATGCTGGGTTGGAGTGTGGGCTTTTCTTAGAGAAATATCCGTCATTAGACATGGTCTCTTTCGGACCAACTATACGAGGGGTACACTCGCCCGATGAGCGTCTAAATATCCCAACGACCAAAAAATTCTGGGACTTGCTGCTTGAAATATTGCGTAACGCGCCGAAGCAGGACGCACGCTAAAACAAAAAAGGTATGCAGAGCGATTTCGGTCGTTTTGCATACCTCTTATTGCTATACACGTTATTAAACGCGCCTTGTGCAGGTGTTTTTTCAATGAACGGCACAGCGCTTAAAAAGCATTTCACGTAAGGCGTTCATATTGATCCCTAAAGCAGCCGATACAAAAATGCAACGGTTATCCTCCTTAGCAAACCACATTTGTTGCAATTCATCCAATGTTCGCTGCGTGTCAGCGCCCTCGCTAATGTCATAAGGATCACGCTCTGGATTCCGATACTGGTCAATCTTATTGAAGATGACGATTTGCTCCTTATCGCCTGCACCGATCTCCACCAAAATATTCTGAACGGACGACATCTGCTCGAGAAAAGAGGGATGTGATACATCTACAACGTGTAGTAATAGATCTGCCTCGCGTACCTCATCCAGCGTTGATTTGAAGGATTCCACAAGCTGCGTGGGCAGTTTGCGTATAAAGCCCACCGTGTCTGAGAGTAAGAAACGCGTCCCCTCAGCTGCGATGCGTCGTACGGTTGTATCTAGTGTCGCAAATAGCTTGTTCTCGGCTAATACGTCGCTTCCCGAAAGGTAATTCATGATGGTAGACTTCCCTACGTTGGTGTACCCTACCAATGAAACGCGCAGACAATTATAGCGATTCTTGCGCTGCACGCGGAATTGTGCGTCGACCTCGGCGAGCTCCTTCTTTAATTTTGCGATGCGATTGTGAATAACACGTCGGTCGGTCTCTATCTCTCGCTCACCTGGACCGCGCATCCCGATCCCGCCTCGTTGTCTCTCCAAGTGTGTCCACATGCCTGCCAGACGTGGCAAAAGGTATTCATACTGTGCTAACTCTACTTGTAAACGTGAGTGCGCCGTCCGTGCATGTGCTGCAAAAATATCAAGAATAAGCCCTGTCCGATCCATTACGCGCACTTTGAACTCGGCTTCCAGATTGCGCTGCTGCGTAGCTTTGAGCTCGTCATCGAAGACCACGAGATCTATTTCATTAGCAACGATATATTCTGCAATTTCAGCCGCTTTGCCGCGTCCTATGTAGCTTTTCGGGTTTATCTCTGCTGCGTGCTGCACGAAACGTTTTATCACGACACCGCCAGCCGTCTCCACTAAAAAGGAGAGCTCGTCTAAGTATTCTTGTACTTGAGTAATGGTCTGGTCGCCTAACCGCAGTGCGACTACAACACATCGCTCGAGTGGCTTATTCTGTATTTCTATCATTAGGAAAAGTTGGAAGCAAAAAACCGTCCCACCCTACGCGAGAGCGGAACGTCAATTATGATATGAAAATACGAAAAAAAACGACAAACTAGCTTTGTAGGAAAAAGACTACGGGGATTGTGTATCCTACACGTGCGGGCTTCCCGCGTTGTTTCCCAGGCGTCCATTTCGGACTGGATTTTACCACCCGCACTGCCTCTTTATCCAAGATAGGGTCTACACTACGTACCACCCGCACCTTCCCTACAGATCCGTCGGGTTCTACTACAAATGCTACTTGCACCTTCCCCTGAATCCCGACCTCGGCAGCCGCCTCAGGGTAACGAGTATTCTCTTTCACATACTGACGAAAAGCTTCCAGACCACCACCGCGGAAGCTCGGCATCTCTTCTACGAAATAGAAGACTTCCTCTTCTTCCACTTCTTGTTCCTCTTGTACCGTCTCTGTATACTCATAAGGGTCTACAGCAGTCCCTTCGTTCAGCTCTGTATTAAAGGGATCAAAGTCCGCATCTAAGTTTACTTCGCGTTCTACAAGATTGATACGTGAGATGATCTTAGGCGCTTCTGGTGGCGCCATCTCGGGCTTTTGTTCCTCCTGTTGTGTCATCGGGATCTCCTCTTGTTCTACAAGAGGTCCCGAGTCATTCGTGATTGACGTGTTGTATTCATACCTACTCTGCCAGTTGATTAACACCAAGCAGACTAGCAGCGCAATATTCAAACCTCCTAGGAAGAATATCGCTTTGTAGTATTGCAAATTGGATTTCTTGTCTTTCTTTACTTCCATCCTCGCAGTTTACTTTATGTTTTTTGTCGCCAGCACAAGAAAGCGCAATGCGCAGCTTTCCTGAGACCAAAAATACCCTTTTTTCTCCGTACGGCAAAATTGTACTTCCGTAATAAGCCACGACAGGCGTTGCCACTTCAACAGAAAGTGAGTTTTAGACTCCCATATTGTGCATAAAATAGCAGTAAGCAAAGTTATTTTTTGAAATATAAACACGCTGATTTTATTATTTAGATACACTGTAAACACAAGTGCCCGCTTTTCGTTACTTTTGTAAAACAATCAATTAGGAGGATAAAGTGCATGAGTTTCTTATTCACTTCCGAAAGTGTTTCAGAAGGGCATCCAGATAAAGTCTCAGATCAGATATCCGATGCGCTCTTGGATGAGTTCCTACGGCGAGATCCACACTCCAAAGTAGCGTGCGAGACGCTAGTAACAACGGGGCTCGTTATCTTGGCGGGCGAGGTGCGTACATCTGGTTACGTAGATGTACAACAAATGGCGCGTAATGTGATTAACGACGTGGGCTATACGAAGGCGGATTATAAATTTGACGGGGGAAGTTGTGGTGTGATATCTACAATACACGAGCAGTCGCCGGACATTAACCAAGGTGTAGTTCGTGCAACCGCAGATGAACAGGGCGCTGGTGACCAAGGTATGATGTTCGGATATGCTTGCCGCGAGACGTCAGAGTTTATGCCATTGGGCATTAGCTTGTCGCATCTTTTAGTCTCGGAGCTTGCCAAGATTCGGCATGAGGGACGCGAGATGCTATACTTACGTCCAGACTCGAAAAGCCAAGTCACGCTGCGATATGACGAGCAGCATAAGCCTTTATGGCTCGATACGTTGGTTATTTCTACGCAGCATGATGAGTTCCCGAGTGAGGCGATTATGCAGCGCGAGATTGCTAACGATGTGCAAAAGATTTTGCTCCCCCGTGTTTTAGAGCGATTAAGTCCTGAAGAACGAAAAGTCTTTTCAGGCGATTATCGTCTTTTAGTTAATCCGACAGGTAAATTTGTGATAGGGGGACCTCATGGCGATACGGGGCTTACGGGGCGTAAAATAATAGTAGACACCTACGGCGGACGTTGTGGGCACGGTGGCGGAGCTCTCTCGGGTAAAGACAGTTCAAAAGTAGATCGGTCGGCTGCATACGCTGCACGACATATCGCTAAGAATATTGTAGCTGCGGGCATCGCAGACGAGGTTGAGGTGCAGGTGGCTTACGCCATAGGTATAGCACAACCCGTGAGCGTTATGGTAAATACGCGTGGTACAAGTAAATTGACCATTACAGACGGCGAATTAAGCGATCGGATAAGTGCGATCTTTGATCTCCGCCCTGCCAAGATTGTGGAACGCTTCGGGCTATTGTACCCCATCTTCCGTCCCACGTCTACTTATGGGCATTTTGGACGCGCTTCATACGAAGCGCCTGTTGAGCTTTTGTATAACGGAGAGTCTCGCACACAGACGGTTACCTTCTTTGGTTGGGAAAAATTAGACTACGTCGATACGCTTCGACGCGAGTTTGCTTTGTAGAACGAAATTAATACAATATGACACGGTACGATGTAAACGTCCATAGTGAGTTCGGAGAACTGGAATGCGTTGTGGTGCATACACCTGGCGCTGAGGTGGAGAATATGTCTCCAGATACAGTTAAAGAGGCTCTTTACAATGACATCCTGAGTTTGGAATATACCCGAGCTGAGCATTCGTTTTTTAAGGGAGTATTGAACAAGGTGTCCCATGTACTAGAGGTTGAAGATCTCCTTGTTGAGGTTCTCGATAATATCGAGGCGCGTACGCAGTTAGTAGATAATCTTTTGCCTCAGAAAGATAATAATGCGCTTCGCGAGGAGCTTTTAGCACAGTCGTCGACGCAGCTTGCTAAGTCACTTCTAGAGGGTACTATGTTACCCAATCTGTTGCGCACGGGGTACGCAAATGTGGAGGAGCGTTATGTACTCCCGCCGCTTTACAATTTTTATTTTATGCGCGACGCGTCCATCTCGGTATATAATAGTGCGTTAATTGGGCGTATGCTCAGCCATGTACGTTGGGGCGAGGCCATGATAATGTCTTCGATATTTAGCCAATCAAAGAGCGTACACTCCCCCCATGTAATGAATCCGTACGTGGGCACTCCCGCTGCTAACATGAAAATAGAGGGCGGCGATGTACATATTGTACGGAATGACGTTCTGATGATCGGTTGTGGACTGCGCACAAATATGGCAGGAGTGGAATACCTTCTTCAGCAGTTGAAGGGCTCGATGAACTCTCCGTTACATATCTTAGTTCAAGAATTGCCCACTTATCGCGATTCGTTCATTCATCTCGATATGCTCTTTACGCTTTTAGGACCTGAGCATTGTATGGCCTACAAACCTCTTTTAGATAGTCCCGAATATCGTACGCTGCACATTTGTTACGATCCTGCTAAGGGTGTTCGTTCATGGTACGAGGAGAATTTAGTAGAGGCATTGCATGGTCTGGGGATTGGGGTTGAACCTGTCTATTGTGCTGGTGGAGACAATCTCCGTGCAGCTATGCGCGAACAATTCCACAGCGGAGCTAACTTCTTTGCTTTTGCGCCGCATAAGATTATAGGTTACGATCGTAATCCGCGTACCATCGAAGCGCTTCACAAAGCGGGCTTTGAAGTACTAACAGCAAGCGATGTTGTGGCAGGTAAACGCCATCCCGCTGATTACGCAAAGTGCGTTGTTACAATCCATTCTGCCGAGTTAGTACGGGGTGGGGGAGGAGCGCGATGCATGACGCTTCCCATCTCGCGGAAACCGGTTGCTTGGTAGCTCTCGTAAAAGAAAAATAAAGGCGCAGTAACTCAAATTGCTGCGCCTTTATTGTATACTCCGAGTAGATATGATTTAGCGGAACGGAGTGCATAATGCGCAAACTGCTGTATTGCTTGCGAAATTGCAGTACGCTCACGTAGGTCTGTACGCTCTCTTTGTACTCATTCTCTGCGTTTTGCATTTTACACATCTGGAACACACCCTCTGTCCTAAAAGCTCTTCGGAAAGCAAAAAGCGTGTATCAATGAGTTCCATTGATTTTACCATATGTAGCCTACCCTTACTGATATTCTATAAAGAGAGGTGTATGAATATGCGCTTGGTAAGCCTCTTGATCCCGATAGGCTTCGAGTATCAGGATTTTGTTCTTCTCATGCTTCTGTTGCATGGGGTAGAGGAGCAAAACGCCCTCTTCATTTTGCATCGAAGTTGTTGCCACTTCGTTTGCTGCCTGTAGATATTCGGCTAAATAATTCGGATAGACCTCTATTTGCGCCACCCGAGTAATCTTTTCACTTTTTGTATCCTGTGCAACAACCATTTCCACGGCAATGAATATCAGTAGGAGGAACAAGAATCGTCTCATTGCGGATAATGCATATTGGCTTCCGTAATTCTATCAAGTACCTCTGCAATATATATTTGTGCTTCGGCACGTGCCAAAGCTAAGTTGTGCAGTTTGTAGTTCCCACAATCGGCTGCTGTAGCACCTGGGACACTGCCTTCAAAATCTACCACAAATTGAAATGCATCGCGCATCAGTTCTAAGATGTCGCGAGGCTCGTACTTCCCTGCCACAAGGAGATAATTGCCCGTCTGACAGCCCATCGGACCCCAATACACAATTCGTTTTCCCCATTCGGCGTGATTGCGTAAATATGTAGCTATCAGGTGCTCTAACGTATGAAGCGCTGCTTGCTCCATGGGGGGCTCCCGATTGGGCTCCTTCATCCTGATGTCAAAGGTGGTAATATACTCAGCGCCTATGGAATCGAGACGAGAGACATAGATGCCACGCAAGAGGCGATTATGATCTATAGTAAAACTTGGAATCTTATTCATGACAATTAGTGCTGCATATAGAGTGCAAGAAATTCTTTTAGTAGGCGGTATAGGTTTTCAAAGGCGGGTTCGGGAGTATCCCAAAATTCAGAATACTGTTTGGCGTGATCAAAATGCGTGATAGGCGTATCGCTAATTATACGCAAGGCAATACACGGCGTACGCGTCATGTAGGCTACTTGTGCAATGGCCGTAGACTCCATATCAACCGCCATGGCGTTAGGAAAATGCTTAAGTAATTGGGCAATGTGCAAATGCGAAGGCATGAAGAAATCTCCGCAACAGAAGAGCCCTTGACGTAGATCTGGAGCAGTCTCTGCAAACGTTTTTAGAACCCGTTGGTCAACCTCATACATCGCAGGGCAGTCTTGCACTTGTCCGAATTGATTGCCTTCGCCACACCACACGTCATGATAGGTGAATGCATTACTCAGCACAGGAGTACCAACGGGCAGATCTGCCATGAGTGCACCGCAGACCCCGACATTTACTATCAGATCGGGCTGAAATTGTAATTGAGCGTGATAGGTGCGCACGGCGGCATTTACTTTTCCGATGCCTGTCGTAACTGTCAGACACTCTGCTTTTTTGATCTTCCCTATGTGCGCTTGTGTATCAAAAGAGGCTAAAACATGCGGATCTTCTAACCATGAGGTTAACATGCTGTACTCTTTGGGCATGGCGGCTAGTATCAGCACGCGGAATTCGCCTTTTTTGGTAGGCAACGGAGTTGTGTTAATAGTCATAGTAACTATCTCTCAATCAATTAACTTATTAGTTTTTTCTAGTTCTACCGAGACAATTTTTTTGGCCCGCTTCGGGTTGGCTGGAAACCACCCCATCGCGACGCGTTTCTCTTGCTGAATTATCTCTCCTATCCCCCATAAAAAGCAAAAACCATTAATGCTCACTATGGCGGCATAAAGACGCTCGCCTATACACAACGAGGCGGCGATACACAGAGTTCCTATTAGGAGGAAGGCTACCCAAAAGCGTTTGGTGAAATAGTATTCGGCCTTGATACACACCCAGCGGGAGAAGGCTATGATGGCGATTGTGGAAAGCCCTAGTATAATACCCTCGGGGTGGAGTTCCATTATGCGTTTGATTTTTTTGTTGCTACCTGCTCATAATAAGCATCACTGCGCTTCGGATTGCGTTTTGCACGCCCTTTTGCTACGCGTTCGTGCTGCCATTTAAGCTCTAAAGCCGTCCATAAAAAACAAGCACCTCCCACGCCTAAAGACATAGAAAGTAGCCCTTCCAAGTAAAGCGAGAGTGTAAGACAAGCCAGTCCTACGAGATAAAAAAGCCAGCGGATACGCCGTCCTATATAATATTCTACCTTGATAACAAGCGGGTGACACAACCCCACCATAAAGAATGCTCCAAGACCTAACAAAAGACCATCAAAATACATTAGTAGCCCTAGTATACAGAATAGCTACGCAATTCACCTGTTTTATATAATGCAATTTAATTATTTTTCTTTACTAAAGCGCCCAATGCGTTTGGATGCCGAAAATTAAGATAAGGAAGAGGTATAAAACAAGCTAAAAGTTGAAACCAAGTTCCAAGTTCGCGACAAGCACATTACAGAATGGTTTTTACTTGGTACTTAGTACCTAGTACCTCGTACCTGATGAAGCTTTGAACCTCGTACTTCGTACCTGATAAAGCCTAGTGCTTCGTACCTATTTTCGTCTTTAGTCTCTCGCCTTTCGTCTCTAGAGTGGGGGAGTCCTTTTTGTTTACGCAACAGGCGCGTCTGCTAGAAGTTCAGAAGAAGCGCTAATGGAACGGCGAAGGGTACAAAAAAAGTAAGTACCAGTCCGTGATAAACAGATACTACTGCGTATTGTGGCGATGTTGCCTTAAGAATGAATGGCAGAACAGTATCTCCGCTAGTGGCACCTGCACAACAAATGGGGGCATACGCTCCGCCCAAACGAACATACAGGGGGGCGAGCATGATGGTAGATAACTCCCGAATTATATTAGAAACTATGGCTATTGCGGCAATCGTCTCGCTATATTCGGCCTTGATAATCACACTTGAAAGGCTGTAATATGCGTAACCTGCTCCAACAACTTGTACATCCTTCAACAACAAATCATCAAAAAACGGAAGTGAAAACATTACGCCGATAGCGGTTCCCACCACGGTAAAAAGGGGCAAAAGAAGTGTCTTAATACCC
>CAJPTS010000049.1 GCA_905373625.1 Bacteroidia bacterium | reverse complement strand
GTACAAAAAGTTATGTTGATGATTCTGGATGGCTGGGGCGATGGTAATGGCAGCCATTCTGATGCGATAGCCTCTACCTTTACTCCGCAAATCGACGCTTTACGTAAGCATTATGCAGTCTCTCAACTCCGCACCAGCGGCGAAGATGTAGGACTACCAGACGGACAAATGGGGAACTCGGAGGTCGGGCATCTCAATATCGGAGCAGGGCGCGTTGTATATCAGGATCTCCTACGCATAAACCGCGAGATCGCGTCGGGTGCAATAGAAGCAAACCCCGTACTAAATGAAATGATCTCCTACGCTAAAGAGAACAACAAAGCTCTACACTTTTTAGGCTTGGTCTCAGATGGAGGCGTTCATTCATTAGATAAACACTTGTATAAACTTTGCGATATGACACAAAAAGCGGGACTCCCGCGTGTCTATATTCATGCATTTACAGATGGTCGGGATACAGACCCAAAAAGTGGCTTAGGCTTTTTGACAAGCCTACAAAACCATATAAATGGTACTAGCGCAGAGATTGTTAGCGTAATCGGGCGTTATTACGCCATGGATCGCGATAAACGCTGGGAGCGTATCAAAGAAGCGTACGACCTACTATTAGCGGCAAATGGCGCGTTTACGGCCGATATATTAAAAAGCATACACGCATCCTATGAAGCGGGCGTTACAGACGAATTTATAAAACCTATCGTCAAAACCGACGCAGCGGGAAAACCCATTGGGCGTATTCAGGAAGGCGACGTGGTGTTCTGCTTCAATTATCGTACAGACCGTCTACGCGAGCTCACCATCGTCCTTACACAAAAAGATATGCCCGAGGCGGGAATGCATACACTTCCCCTCCACTACGGTACAATGACCCGCTATGAGGAGACATTTAAGGGAATTCACGTAGCCTACGACAAGGAGAACTTACACAATACGATGGGCGAAGTGGTCGCACAGGCTGGCTGCACGCAATTACGTATTGCTGAGACCGAGAAGTATGCACACGTAACCTTCTTCTTCTCTGGTGGACGCGAAGAACCATTTACAGGTGAGCACCGAGTATTAGTTCCGTCGCCCAAAGTAGCAACGTATGACCTACAACCGCGCATGAGCGCACTGGAGGTTACAGACAAACTACTGAGTGACGTAGATGCTCAGCAGCCCGACTTTATCTGCCTCAACTTTGCGAACGGAGACATGGTAGGTCACACGGGCGTTTATACCGCCATACAAGAGGCAGTTCGTACGGTGGATGCTTGTGTAGGGCTTATAGTTTCGCATCTCCGCGAGCTGGGGTACGAATTGGTAATCATAGCCGATCATGGAAATGCTGATTTTGCCGTAAATGCAGACGGTACTCCCAATACGGCGCACTCTCTGAATCCTGTTCCGATTATTGTGGTGAGTGATCGTTTCAAACACGTAAATGCGGGTCGCTTAGCCGACGTAGCTCCCACTTTGCTAAAAATGATGGGAATAGAACAACCCGCAGAGATGACGGGGACAGCGCTTTGCTATGAGTAATTGCTGTAGCCTTGTACAACTAAGCGACAAGATTATCGACCGACGTATTTTAACAGAGTACTTTGCTTGCGATCTAGCGGTCTGCCACGGCGCTTGCTGCTATGAGGGGGCAAGCGGTGCTCCTGTTACTGCCGAAGAGATCACGGCTTTAGACGAAGCACTGCCAGTTTTACAACCGATTCTCAGCCCCGAATATTATTCACTCCTACAACGCGAGGGGATCTGCTACCGCGATACGGATGGTGACTGGGTGACTACGCTTGTAGAGGGAAAAGCCTGCGCCTTCTCGGTAGAACGCGGAGGGTGTTATTGGTGTGGTATAGAACTGGCGCAACGCGAGGGGAAATTAACATCGCCCCTTAAACCCATTTCTTGTAGCTTGTATCCCATTCGTACCAAACAAACAGGGACTTTTACACTCCTGCGTTACGATGTCTGGGATATATGCCTTCCAGCGCGTCGCAGAGGGCGTCAAGAGGGCATCCGTGTTTACGAATTCTTGCGCGCACCGTTAATTCGTGCCTTTGGCGAAGCTTTTTACAATGAGCTGGTCGAAGTTGGTAAATTGATCCGATAAACTTGCACGCCTTTCGCATCCATCAACCAGCCAGCTATCGGCATTACACTTGCGAAATTTAAGTGCTACTCCCCTACGCTCCTATACCTAGGTAACTACCGATACTCTTGATTCAGTTTAGCTTCTCGTACAGAGGCGAGCGCTAAAATCTCGGCAAGCAAAGCATCGGGTTGTATGCGCTCAGATATCCGAACATGAAAAATGGCAACTGCCCTACCGCCATTTGTAACTTGCATATCGACCGTACGAACGCGAATATGGTGTGACATGAGGAGCTCGCGTATCTCTACCACGCGGAGAGCACTCGGATCAAATTCAACCTCCAGCGCCTTGAAAAACTCTGTAGAGAATAGGCGCTGCTCAAAGGACTCAAATCCGACCAATACAACAAGAACAAAAATTGTAGCTAATACGGAGAAATAAAAAAGTCCTAAGCCTATTGTAATACCAATCGCGGCGGTAACCCAAATGGTGGCAGCCGTGGTAATACCTCGTACAGTAGCCCCGAACTTTATAATAGCTCCCGCACCTAAAAAGCCAATCCCGCTGACGATCTGCGCAGTGATACGTGCCGAGTCGGCAGACAAGCCTACCCCTGACGTGGAAAGAGGTAAGTACAGCGAAGCAATGGTAACAAGGGTTGCGCCGATACATATAAGGATGTGCGTTCGCATCCCCGCTGGTTGGCGGTGCATTTCGCGTTCTATCCCAATAAATAACCCCAATACTATGCTCAATAATAGCCGCAGGAACATGGTTAAGAGCGGTATCGCAGGATCGGCAATTTTATCTACTAAATCTGTTAGCATCACTGGGTTGTTTGATTTGAAAAATCAATAGTTAGTAGGAGTCGTTTTTGTCAGCGACGTCGTATACTATTTAACATTGTCCCAATCTCCTATGCCTGGAATAGGCTTTCCGACGGAGGCATTCGGCTCACGTATGAATAGAAGACGCGCGAGAGTTGCAACCACATCGCGCACGTAGACGGGAGTAACAACTTTTTTCTCTTGCAATTTCCAACCATAGAACACGAGTGGCACTCTATCTTCGTAAGATACGTTGGAATTCCGAGCCTTTGTAGATAACGTAGACTGTACCACCCAGCCTGGCATAAGATCTATCAGCAGATGCCCCGAGCGCTTGGGGTGAAAGCCCCCCAAAGCGCGTGTAATGCGCATATTAGCCGCACCGCCCCATTGCACTAATTGCAGAGGATATACAGCCGCCACGCCGCTCAAATTCTCGAGGAATTTGGCAGCCGTCTGCTCAACTTGCAGTAGAGGTAGATGTGACTTCTCAAACAAAGTCTCATTCAAATATATGGTTTGCGCCGTATAGCCTACCACGGAGTTCTTTACACCATAAAGCGCATCGAGATAACTCGCCAACATATAAACCGCCTTATCGGGACTAAAATACCCAGATGGGATCTGCCATTGTGAAAGAAGCCAAGGACTTGGAGCAGTAGCATAAGCCGAGGTAAGTACCACGAGATATTCTTTTTTACCCACCGTATAGTCTAAGTATTCTAACAGACTGGCGAGCTCTTTATCAAAACGCAGTAAAGCATCACGATATTGGGCAGACTCGAGTCCGTAAAGTTCAGCAAGGCGTTCAAACGGAGTAAAATAGACCGAAAGCAAATCTGGCACACTGCCACGTCCCAAAGCATTTTGCTCTAAGGCAGCAATAATCAGATCTCGGAGCATAGAATTCCCACTTGGTGTATACAACAGACGCGAATATGCCTGCCCAGGTACATTAAGCTCAGTACGCAGCGCCGTATCTGCTTTTTCACCTCTGCGTCTAGCCAAAGCCATCGCCTCAGTTGCCGCACTAGCAGGCATGGGCGCTATTTCCCAAGTAGCTTTGCTATAGATGGGAGCTAAATTCTTCTCATTGAAATTTTGTACCCAAAACGGGAGTTCGTTTGCATAATAGCTAGACGTGACCCAATTACCACTCTTGGGTTCAAACCAGAGTGCTAGGTCAGCCGAACGCCCTGCAAGCAAAACAGCATCGTTCGCATCGTAGGCCATAGTATAAAGACGAGCCGTAGGATAACTTTGACGCCAAGCGTCTGTCAAAGATGCCACTAGTAGTTTACGCGGCGAGACTCCCGCCCCCGAGACTAAATGAGAGCCAATTACATGTGTAAAGTCGTCCTCGGCAAAACGTTCTTTTATATTGGTTATGTGCGAGTACCAACTGGCATCTATTATACCATGTTGGCTAACATCAGCCCCTGTAGAAAGGGTAGCTAAGCCATTAGAAACATTACTTACGAGATGATTGTAGCGCGCATCGTGACACACCACACCACGCGAATAAATGCGAGCAAACCCACCAGCACTGAGCGCCTCCCAATGCATGTCTACTACCTCGCTTGTCACAGAGCCAAGCACCAATTGTAGGACTAGTTTCGGCGGTTTGTCAAGACGAGGATTAGAACTCCCCCAGCAAGTGGCAAAAGGTAGAAATGAAAAGAAAAGAAAAATCCTGAACCTCGTACTCCTTCCCTTCAATTGACAATTTTCCTGCTTCGCGACAAGCACTCTCCGAGCCCAACCGAACATAATCGGTGTATTTTATCACCTCGGCTCGAATAAAACCCCGTTCAAAATCAGTATGAATGATACCCGCTGTCTGGGGAGCTTTCATCCCTTTACGGAAAGTCCAAGCTCTGCTCTCGTCCTCTCCTGTGGTATAAAAAGTTTCTAGTCCCAACAACGCATAGGCGGCACGGATGAGCTGTGCAACGCCCGCTTCCTTTAAACCCATTTCTTCGAGGAATATAGCTCTTTCTTCAGGCGAGTCTAACTCGGCAATTTCAGACTCCATCTGCGCCGAAATGGTCAGCACAAGCGTGGTTTCTTTTGCAACTGCTTCTCGCACCGCCAGAACGTACTTATTGCCCGTGGCAGCTGAACTAACGTCGACATTGCAAACATAGAGCACGGGCTTGATGGTGAGTAATTGTTGTTCCAGTAGCCAAGCACGATCATCCTCCTCGAGATCCATAGAACGGAGATTATGCCCCTGTAAAAGATAGTCGTTGCAACGTGATAGGAGTTCTACCGAATGTTTCAAAGCACGGTCATTAGAAACACGCGCTTGCTTCTCGAGTTTAACCAATCGACTCTCAATACTCTCTTGGTCTCGCAACTGTAACTCCGTATCAATAATTCCCATGTCGCGCACGGGATCAACAGCGCCTTCTACATGGGTGACGTTACCGTCATCGAAACAACGTAATACGTGTATAATGGCTTGCGTCTCACGAATATGTGCAAGAAACTGATTACCAAGCCCCTCACCCTTAGAGGCGCCACGCACCAATCCCGCAATATCAACGATCTCAACCACTGCGGGGCAGACCTTCTTAGGTTTATCTATTGCAACGAGCTTCTCTAATCGTTCATCGGGCACTACTGCCACGCCCACATTAGGATCAATTGTACAGAACGGGAAGTTCGCCGCCTCTGCTTTTGAACTAGATATGCAATTAAACAATGTAGACTTACCTACGTTTGGCAAGCCGACAATTCCACACTTCAACGCCATCTTAACCTTTTCTCTTGTAGGCAGTACGAGAGAGAATCGCCGTACGCCCAATATATTCTGCTATCTGATTATCACAACTGCTCCTCACGTCTCGTAGACACACTTTATTTTTTGTGCTCAATTATTACTAGCGTAGCGCCATATCCGTACTCCTTAAATGAGGCATCCTGATATCGGCACTGTGGGAAGTCTATGCGCAAAACTCGCTGTACTTCTTTCGCCAAAGTACCATTCCCGACGCCATGTATTGCTACCAAACGCTTTATATGAGGCGTAGCTATAGCTTCCTGCATAGCACGACGAAAATGTTGGATCTGAAACTGTAGTTTTTCGCCCGCCGTCATATTGGTATTTATATTTCGGTCAGCTATTAACGCTTCGAGATGCAGATCAATCTCAATCTGTTCAGGCGCAGGCACACCCTTCGGAGGCTCTTTTTCAGGCGCTTTTACTTCTTCTATACCTTTCAGGTTGCGCTCTACGAGTGCTTCTATTTCTCGTTCTTTAACCTCGTCGTGTACAGCAACGAGGAGTAGATCTTCCTCCATAAAACGGTTTTGACGAAAACTACGCGGCCGAGTAAACTCATTTCCGTTTATTTCGAGATCGCAGACATACGGCTCTTGCAGTTCATGCATACCCAGTACATAATACAATGCTTGAATACGTAAAAAGGCATATAGATACAGTTCGTTAGCCTTAATCTCGCAAACCTTTCGACAACAATTGACCGACAAATGCCCACCAAAGAACGTGACGCATTTTGTGCGTTCAAAACGTGCAAGGGTTATCAATACCTCTTGCGGCGATTCGTTGATAAGATAGAGGGTATATGGACCGCGTGCCGTATCCTGTGCATCATAAGGAGCAAACCCCAAGTAGAGGCTATCTGCACCTTTACGTGGGGAAAGCAAATTGCGCTGTGCTAGAGTCTTAGCCGTAGGCACTTTCGTTGCAACTGGCTGCACAGCTTCACTCTTTTTGGGTATAAGATTCGCATCTTCTGGCTTACTGGCACGCGAAACAACTTCTGGAGGCACATCAATGACAAGTTCAGACTCATACATTGGGAGCTCGAACCCATCTTCGGTACGAACCAACCAACGCCGTTGCGTCATTTTCTTAACGACCTCGCCTCCCCCCACTTCATTTAAGAAGCGCACGCGACACCCCACATCTATCCCCATAGCCACTTCGTCTCCCACTCGCTTTCAGCGTATCACAGTACACAATACGTTCCACACACTATGCAAAGGTACGAAATTAGAAAAGCACTCAAAAGATTAACATCCACACTGTGGCGCTAGGCAAGACTATTTAAGTAGCCCATTCTCACGCAAGTAGTCTATCAAAGCCTGTAGCATCTTCTCGTTGCGGGCTAATATGTCTTCTTCTGTAAATGTTTCATGGGTCTGTGCTAAATCCTGCAGATCAACTATTTGAGTGCCTGGATTCCGTTTCCCATTCACAACCCTTGTACCCAGATAATACTGCCGTTTATCTTCAAATCTGTAATCTGATGCACGGATATTCAATTTGCTCTCGATCAGCGATTTATTACCTATCAGCTCTATATTTTCTTTTTTCTCTAACGCCCCTTCTATATTTCTTTTTTTTGCATAAATATGTTCTACACTTAACTTAAGGTCGTTAGACAACAATTCTTGCCTCGGATTTTGATACATCCACCAATAAAGCATAAATTTTAATGCCTGATTTCTGGTGCTTTGGAATTGTACAAACTCAGTGCGTATCTGTTGTTCACTCCATACAGCATACTGAGTAAAATCTGCGGGCTGCCCACTACCCATTTTAGCCATTTCGTTGTAAAGAGGAATTCGCAAATAATCCTGCCCTGGTTTACAAACGGCATAAAGAAGCGTACAAGCGATAACCTTATCCAGTAAATCAATAAACAGTTCTTCCTCTAAATCTTTCTTTATTAAGAAATAGACAGTTACAAAATGCGATGGCAATATATTAGATGCGTTGTATATGATAAAAAGACGCTTTAAGACGTCCTCGGAGAAACGAGTTAAATCTTGGTTCAGAACATCATTCCAGAAGAAAGCAATTTGCTGCAACATAGTAAAGACGCTAACATCCTTAAATAAGGCGTAATCATTTTTCTCAAAATAACTCCGAATCCCCTTTGTCCATATGCTAGTTTCACCCGTAGTAGCGCGCACGTAATACATGTATTTCATAAACAATTCATCCATCGGATTTGCATTATACGGATGGAATATGGTCTCGCATATCTTAGATAGCGTTTTCCATTTTTCGACGAATTCGTCTTTTTCATTCCTTTCTTTGAAGACTCGGTACAGTTTGGAATAAAAAATATCAGAATCCGAGAGCGGTAAACCGCGATCATTCAAGGTTGAGAAAATCAGTAATGCGGTATCTTGTGACGCTGTTTCTATTGGGAATAGGACACAATGAAGCATTATCCTATTGGGAAAATAAGCAAAATACGAAGGGAATTTATCTTTGAATTCCGCTATCTGCTTCTCGAAAAAAAAGTAGTTCTTAGCATATAGGCTTTTATAATTTTTGCTATTTAGCGGTTCTTCCCTAACTGCCAAAATTTGTAAAAACTCTTCCTTATCGTCATCACTTGCAATAGCTGTCGCAATTTTTAAGCCTTTTTTTTCTATACCAAATTCGTCTGTTTGCCAGATACACTTTGCTATCTCATTACGCATCGCCCTCGTGCTATCATCTTTCATACTTGAAGAACTTTCGTAGAATGCTCGAAGTAACAGCATTAGCGTCGTTATACGCTGCTGTCCGTCAATCACCTCAGACTGCCCTGCTTTATTTCTAAATGTCACAATTGACCCCAAGTAGTAATCCTTATCATCGTCAAATATTTCTGTTCGGATCTCGGGTACAGCAAAAGTCAAAAGGTCATCCCAAAGCATACGACATTGTTCCTCTGTCCAAGCGTATGGACGCTGATAATCTGGAATCAAAAAGCCTTTCTTATTGTCTTGAAAATATCGGATCACTTGATTTTGATCTACGCTTAACTCTGCCATTTCTAAACCTTTTTTTTTGTTATAAAAAAAGCATCGTAGATGCTAACGATGCTTAGTAGGGTTTCCTATAGAGCCCTAAATTTTCATTTTATCCAAGACTCTTAGCCTTCCAGCGCGCTCGCGCCAGAGACGATCTCTAGAATTTCGTTCGTTATGGCTGCCTGCCGCGCCTTGTTGTATTCCAAAGTAAGCTCGTCTACCAAGGTATTGGCATTGTCCGTTGCTTGTGACATGGCCGTCATACGCGCCCCATGTTCGCCCACATAATTGTTAAGCAGACAGGTATAAAGCTGTAAGCGCACAAAGTGCGACAAGGTGTAACCAAAAAACAAGGGCGCATCTGGTTCAAAGATATACTCATGTTTTACTGCCGCGGAAGAAGACGGAGGGATGCAGGGCAAAAGCGTCTCGCAAGTAGGGGTTTGTAGTGCAGCACTATGAAACCGATTATAACAGACCAGTACTCGCGAATATTTCCCCTCATCAAATGCTTCGGAAAGACGCTGAAACAACTCTTCAGTTAAGCCAAAAGAAGGTCGGTCAACGAGAGCTTCATCGATAAAGACGGGTTTTAAGTTCTTTACTCCGTCAGCAGCCTTTTTTCCTAGAGCAAATAGTTCAACTTGTGCTCCCGCAGCCTTAAGGTCAGCCACTTGTCGTTGCGCGTAGTCTACTATATTCGCATTATAGCCGCCGCATAGCGAAGAATTGGATGCAAGTACTAGGAGAGCCACAGGCGCACCCTCATTCTTAATAGTCATAAGCGGATGCGAGACGTTGCCACAGACCGACATGGCAATAGCCATAGTATCCCGATACTTATCTAAGTAGCGCTGAAACTGTAC
>CAJPTS010000048.1 GCA_905373625.1 Bacteroidia bacterium | reverse complement strand
ACAGGGATCGTACGCATAAGTCTCAAAGATCCTAAAGAAGTGGAAGAACTGATGGACGCCGCGCAGTACAAAAAGTTTATTGAGAAGTAATACATAATACACACTACAGTGTTTTACTAGCATTTGTTCATTAAACTAAAGTCGTAGGTCTTGATACGTAGAAATGTCACGCTTGCTCTGTTCAGAAGATGGAGCAAGCGTTTTTGCTTATTACTGATATTTTTCTCGCTCTCGGTGGGGGCGAGAGCCGAGCTCGTTGACTCCTTACGGCGTGCTCTGCGCGATGCGAATTCCGACTCCGTGCGCTATTTGTTGTACGAGCGACTGGTAAAAGCGCAGCGCGATAGTTCCTTTGAAGTGAACGTGTCCACGTTTTCCCAATGGGTTGGACTTGCCAATAGACGCGGAGCGCATCTCGAGGCTGGCAAAGCCGAGAATTGCTGGGGGATAGAATATCTCCACCGCAGCGACCTCTCGGAAGCCGTCCGCCACTTTTCTCGCTCCGTACAACATTACCAACTAATAGAAAACAATAGCGGTCTGGGGCGTGCCTATAACAATATGGGCATCACATTCCGACGCGAGGGGCGTTTTAAGGAAGCTTTCCTCGCTTTTCTTCAGGCCATGCAGGGCTTTAAGAGTGCGAATGATGCGCTGGGCACAGCTATGGTTTACAACAACCTTGCCCAGGTCTATTATCAGTACGGGCAGTACGGACAAGCGCTGGAGTATTTTACGGAGTATGTAAAGTATAACCAAGAGAATAATAACCCCCTTGCTACAGCCAATGGCGAGAATAATATTGGTGCAACGTACTATGAATTAAAAGACTATCGTAACGCACTGAATCACTACTACCGTAGTTACGCCATTTATGATTCGTTAAACAACCAGCTCGGCATAGCCCTAGCAAGTGATAATATAGGGCTGATGCTCCGAGAACTCGGACAGATCGAAGACGCCATTTCGCATCACCAGCGTGCAGTGGGTATTTTTCGGGACTCGCTGCGTATGTTCCAATTAACCACGTCGCTCGGTAATCTCGCCACTACCTACCGACTTGGGAAAAATTATCAGCTAGCATTGGAAGTTGCACTCGAAGCGCTCCATCGTGCCGATTCATTATCTTTTGATGAGCTAAAAACGCTCCTACGAGAGGAGCTCGCCCTAGTTTATGAGGAGAAAGGGAATTACCCGACTGCGCTCCAGTATGCTAAGCAGTGCATCGAGCAGTTGAAACAAGAAGCGCAGGACAAGGGACAAGAAAACCTGAACGAGTGGAGTAAAGATCCGCAGCTTCTAGAGGCTCTCATTTCACGCGCCTCTGTAGAGCACGAGACCGACGGGCAGTTAACAACGTTTTTACCCACCCTCTCGTTTATGCACTATGTGCTGTTTTTGCTTGGTGTTCTATGCGGTGTAGTCCTAACGTATGCACTTTACAGAATTAGAAGAAGACGATTAAAACAGAGGTAATGATGCCAGTAAGAGCCATTCTATTTTTACTAGTCGGGTTGCTATTGCTCCCCGTAGCAAGTCAGTTCTTATTGACGGGAGTGCAGCGCCTGACGTCCCGTCGTACCGTTAGCCGCGGGAGCGCATTCTTCTTGTTAGTATTGGGCGCAGTACTACCAGAACTCGTGCTTGGCATCTTCTGTACCTATTCGCACCATCCGCAGCTCATACTAAGCTCAGTAATTGCGAGTAGCGCCCTAAATGTACTCGTTGTCCTCCCCTTTTTAGCCTTTTCTTCTCCCGTAGTCTTTGAAGCACGGAGAGGCGAGATACGGAATGTGATCTTTCTACTGATCGTGGCGCTTCTGTTCCTCTTACTTACCTCTGATATCGTACTGCAAGGCGCTGCCGTAGACGTCCTATCGCGAGGCGACGGGCTCATTTTATTACTAATGTTCCCGTTACTTTATTTTTTACAAACGTCTACTACCCCTAACGAGACCGAAGAAGCCGCAGAGGCTGAAAAGTCGCCCAGTTCTAAGAAGAGAGCAGTCCTTCTGCTTCTGTTAGGACTTGTCTTCATCCCAATCGCAGGAGGCGCAGCGGTGATGGGGGCAGAGGATCTCATATATTTATACTCCATGCCCGCAGATAAGGTCGGGATTTTAGCTATTGCCATTATTACAGCCTTGCCAGAGATTACAATGGCGCTACAAAGTCGGAAGTTTCCCGAATTACGCTCCCGACTGCACAACGACCTAGTTCTCTCTTCGGTACTAAACATTGTGCTAGTACTCGGCGTAGTGGCTCTATTTGGCACAGTGGCTGCTTACGAATACATGACTACAGACAGTCTCTTTCTTGTCTTAAGCGCATTCGCGTTATTACTTTTCATCGTGATTGGGCGCGGTTGGAAAATAGAAAGACACGAAGGAATCATTATGATGTTCGTCTACTTGTGCTTTTTTGCTTACGTCTTGTATCGGGAGGACATCATGCATCTCTTTTAGTCTTTCGAGCTTCTGGTAAGATCGGTAAGTTAGCTTTTAGATTATCAGGACTTATATAGCGGCGTGCCACAGCACGTCGTTTTTTATACCCCGTCCGCACGGCTATATTTCCTATTGTTGTTTACCTTTGTTGCACGGAATTAAGATAAATAGTTACGGCGATGTACGGAAAAATGCAACAGCACTTGGCAAAGGAATTAGCTGCCATCGAAGAGGCTGGACTCTACAAACGTGAGCGCGAAATTATTACAGCACAAGGAGCAGAGATTAAGGTGAGTAGCGGTGCAGAGGTTCTCAACTTCTGTGCAAATAATTACTTGGGACTCTCGGACAATCCTGAAGTAATCTCAGCTGCAAAACAGATGATGGATCGTAGAGGTTATGGCATGTCCTCCGTACGCTTCATCTGTGGTACACAAGATGTGCATCGCGAATTAGAACGTGCCATAGCTAACTATTTTGGGCTAGAGGATTCGATTCTCTACGTGGCTTGTTTCGATGCAAATGGCGGGGTCTTCGAACCGCTATTTGGCGAAGAGGACGCGATAATTTCCGATGCTCTAAACCACGCTTCTATCATAGACGGAGTTCGTCTTTGTAAGGCTAAGCGCTATCGGTACGCTAATGCCAACATGGAAGAGCTGGAAAACTGCCTGAAAGAAGCACAAGCTCAACGCTTCCGCATTATTGTGACTGACGGCGTGTTCTCCATGGATGGCAATGTAGCGCCATTAGATAAGATTTGTGCACTCGCTAAGAAGTACGACGCGTTGGTCATGGTGGACGAGAGCCACTCGGCAGGCGTGGTTGGGAAAACAGGACGTGGTGTTACCGAACTTTATAACCTACGAGGCGAAGTAGATATTATCACAGGGACGCTGGGAAAAGCTTTTGGTGGCGGCTGCGGAGGTTTCACGGCAGCACGTAAAGAGATCGTAGATCTGCTCCGTCAGCGTTCACGCCCTTATCTTTTTTCTAATTCGGTACCGCCTCCTGTAGTAGGTGCTAGTTTAGCCGTATTCCAAATGTTGGAAAAGGATGACAGCTTGCACACCAAACTCGTAGAGAATACAGAGTATTTCAAGAAGAAAATGACCGAGGCGGGCTTTGACATCAAGCCCAGTCAGAGTGCCATCCTCGCTGTGATGCTCTATGATGCAAAGTTATCGCAAGTTATGGCGGCTGACATGCTGAATGAGGGTATTTATGTCACGGGGTTCTACTATCCCGTAGTTCCAAAAGATTTGGCACGTATACGTGTACAACTCTCTGCGGCACATAAGCGCGAGCAATTAGACCGTTGCGTAGAAGCCTTTATCAAGGTGGGTAAAAAACATGGCGTAATACGATAGTACGTCCATGCCTATTTTGTTTGTCATGAATACGATGACGAACTAAGTTACGGAGCGAGAGCGCAGAACTCTGTGGGAGTGCTGCCTCTCGCTTTTGCATTTTATCAAACATAAAATTCTAAAAACTAAGTCTTTATGGCTGGAGTGATACAAGTACTTATTTCGATTTTCACACTCGTGGGCGCCTTAGGCATCTTCTTGTATGGGATGAAACTCCTAAGCGAGGCGTTGCAGAAGGTGGCGGGGAAGCGAATGCGCAATCTGCTTGCCGCCATGACGAGTACTCGTGTTAAAGGTATACTTACGGGACTACTCGTCACGGTTGTGATACAGTCGTCTTCGGCTACCACGGTCATGGTGGTTAGTTTTGTGAATGCGGGGCTCTTGTCGCTTTCGCAGGCCGTTGGCGTTATTATGGGTGCGAATATCGGAACCACGGTCACGGCTTGGATTATCTCGCTGGTCGGTTTTGAAATAGATCTGGGGCTAATGGCACTCCCACTGCTCGGGATCGGCGTCCCATTTCTCTTCAGCAAGAAAAATAACCTTCACTCCATCGGCGAGATGGTCTTAGGCTTCTCGCTACTCTTTTTAGGCTTGATGTTCCTTAAGGACTCCGTGCCCAATTTGTCACAATACCCCCAAGTCTTAGAAGCACTCTCGCACTATACGCAACTCGGCATATGGTCCATCCTTCTCTTTGTGGTCATTGGTATTGGGCTCACGGTCGTCATACAGTCCTCGTCGGCAACGATGGCTTTGACGCTACTCATGTGTGCAAATGGGTGGATCGACTTCAGTATGGCGGCTGCTATGATTCTAGGCGAAAATGTGGGCACCACCATTACAGCTATTATTGCCGCCTCCGTGGGTAATACCTCTGCACGCCAGACCGCTCTATTCCACTTCGTATTTAATGTATTGGGGGTGGTATGGGTGCTTATCTTTTTTACCCCCTTCCTCAACATGCTAATTGATGGCTTACAGCTATTTGGCATAGCCTCCCCCATGACGAACCCAGCTAGTGCCCCCGTAGCTCTCGCCGTTTTCCATACGTGTTTCAATATTGTCAATACCCTTGTTATGGTTTGGTTTACGCCGCAGTTGGTAAAACTGGTGAAACGCCTCCTGCCACAAAAAGAGACCGAGGACGAGGAGTATCGCCTGCGCTTCATTGGTCACGATTATATACCAACGGGCGAAATTGCGCTCCTCTCGGTTTGGAAAGAGGTGGCTGATTACGGACGACGCGTACACCGCATGTTTGGCTTTGTACAGCGGATGCTAGATCCTGCCAATGAAAAAGAACTCCCTAAGACCTATGAGCGCATTCTTAAGTACGAGAATATCAGCGACCGCATGGAGGTGGAGATCGGCAATTACTTGGGACGCTTGCATACTTCTGAATTGAGTGATAAGGCACGCCTAGAGGTCGGCGCTCTCATGAAAATAATCAGCGACATCGAGAGCATCGCAGACTGTTGTCACAATGCTGGGAAAATATTGAAACGGAAGAGTGAAGCAAATATCTGGTTCAACGAGTACATACTAACGCATTTAGACACGATGATGGATCTCGTGGACAGAGCGTTCCGAGTAATGACAGATAACCTTGCTGATAATTTGGTCACGAATCTAGACGCGGCAAAGAAATGCGAAGAAGATATTGACCATTACCGCAATGAGCTTAAAAAGAAGCATCTAAATAACGTAGAAAACGGGATTTATACGTACGAGGCGGGTGTATTCTACAGCGATTTGTATTCGCAGTGTGAGCGTATGGGTGACCACATTATCAATGTATCTGAAGACATAGCCGAGATGGGACTTCTAGAGAAGGCGATGCCCGAAGACGAGACGGAAGAGGATAGCAACCAGTAAATATCTTTTTCGTGCAATCATTAAGCGAACAAATAGCCAAGAGGCGCTTGGGAATAAGTATTTTAGTCCCAGCACTTCTTCTTGTTCTGTTGTGGCTTGTGTACTTTTTAGCGCTTAATTCCGAGGGGGGGTCTTTTTACTGGTTAGGCATTTACCCGAGAACGGTCGGCGGGCTCGTCGGGATAGTCCTTAGCCCTTTCATACATGCCGATCTGGAGCACGCACTCTCCAATAGTATTGCGCTCGCTCTCATGGGAGTTGCCGTTTTCTATTTTTATCCGCGCGAGGCTTTCCAAGTATTACTTATAGGATGGCTTTGTAGCGGCATTTTAACGTGGATTATCGCGCGCCCCTCATATCATATAGGCGCGAGTGGTTTGATATATGTATTTGGCGTTTATTTGATTTTCCGGGGCTGGCGCGTGCACAGAAAAACGCTTGCCGCACTTTCGCTGCTCGTCACATTTTCCTATGGGAGTATGCTCTGGGGTATCTTCCCTAACGAGGAGGCGATTTCGTGGGAAGGACATCTTTCTGGTGCTCTGGTCGGACTGGTACTTGCGTTCGGGCAAAAAGTCGAGACAAACGAGCAATCTGCCGCTTTTGGGACGCCCTCAGCATACAATTTCTCTTCTTCACATACGGGACTTCCGAATTGGAAAATTCGCTACAGAAGTCTGCGTTAGAAGAGATTAGCAGCTCCTCTACCCGTAAAAATTAACGTACAGAATACCTATTGGCGAGGGCATACTCCAATCAAGTACTGCTACACTGAAAAAGAGGCTCAAAATGCCTACCTTTATCGCAAGATAAACAATACAAGAGCGACGATGAAATGGGTGGTGCGACTCGGAGGAATAGCTGGTGGATTAGTCTTTCTCTTACTTCTGCTTCAGTGTCTTTTCTACTACTTTGGGGGAGAATTATACTTCACAACGGCGCGAAGCGAATCACAGACACCACAAACGTTAACGAGTTATGTGGGACAACCCCCAATTCCGAAAGAGCTTTTTTTTGCTGGCGAGCGTGTACCCTTAGAGAATACTGATGTGCGCGAGAGTCTCGACTATGAGCTCTGTGTGGCGAGCAATTGGCACAGTCAGATCTTACAGATGCTAAAGCGCATGACGCGCTACTTCCCAGAGTTTGAATCTATTCTGCGCGAAAATGGCATTCCTTCAGACCTCAAGTACCTTGCCGTAGCCGAGAGTTCGCTTAATGAGCGTGCTTATTCGCCTTCTAAGGCCGCAGGCTTGTGGCAGTTCCTTGAGCGTGCAGGGAAGGAATACGGTCTTGTGATAAATGACGAAGTAGATCAACGTTATGATATCGTTGCTTCGACTAATGCTGCTTGCCGATATCTAAAAGCAGCGTACAACCAGTTCGGGAGCTGGGCAATGGCTGCCGCGGCATATAATATGGGGATGAGCGGCTTACAACGGAGCGCAACTAAACAAGCCGAGCGGAGTTATTACGACCTTCACCTGAACATTGAGACGGGACGCTATTTCTACCGAATATTGGCGCTCAAACTTGTGCTTGAGAATCCCGAGCTCTATGGGTTTCATTTGCGCCCCGAGGAGCGTTATAAACCTTATCCATACTGCACTATACAAGTAGATAGTACAATTACCGATTTGGCGGCTTTTGCCCACGAGCAAAATACTAACTACAAAATGTTACGTCGTCTAAACCCGTGGCTGCGGAGTACAAAACTCTCTGCCACCCCCGATACGCCTTATACGTTACGAATTTTGGATAATACTGCTCGCAGCGCATACGAAGAGTAGTTTATAACAGGGGGATTAGTAGGCAAAACCAAGTACAACGTAAACTAAAAGTAAAAGCTAGAAGAACATCGCCCTGCGGGCGTAACTTTAAGAGTCAAAGTGTCTTTTTGTAGGAGAGTGTGCCGAAATAGAAATTTAACACGCACACCTTTAGATGTGTTCAGAATGCGTAAAATGCAAGGCTCTAAGGATGAGGGCAAGGGGAGCGTACTGACGTATGTAACCGCCCCCGAATTTCTCAAGCAACACAGCTGTTTGCGCATTATAACAAACAGACAGAATCTCGTTTCGCCGTTATAAGAGATGCTTAACAGACAGTACTGCTCTCGCCGCAGACACTAGCCTGAAAGGATCTTTGTGCTAAAAGAAAGCGGGGAGCTGAAACTCGCGTTGGAAGTCTTCTAAGGGACGGCGAGAAAGGGTCTTATGAAAAGGTATTAAACCATAACGCCCGTGAGCCGAGAGCGAGACTTCCCATTTGTGACTATGCCACGTTGCTGCCGCAAACATGATGCGAAGTTCATCTGATTCCGAACGAAACTCGAGCGCCAAAGAACTATTTACCGTAGTCTCTGATTGCTTAGGTAAGATGATCGGCTCACTTAACGAGAGCTGTGCAATGGGGGCATCATCTAACCAGAGCTGTGCTTTAATTTTTTTGATAGTTAATTTTTTAGGGTTAGAATTTCGTACGGTTAACGAGAACTGAATGTCAGTTAGGGCATTCAATTTCACATCATTTACTTTAACAACACTCGGTGCTTCAGGGCTAGAACAGCCCCAAAACACCAGAGTAGAAAATATAAACAGGACAACTCCTGCGAAAGCACGCCTCCTCGCCATTACAGTAAGAGTTGCCGTATTTTTGATTTCAATCTAATAGATTAGTCCTCATTTTCGAGCGCTGCCGCCAGCTCGTCTGTCATTTCCAGATTATGATAAACGCTCTGCACGTCATCATTATCTTCGAATTCGCGTACGAGACGGAAGACTTTCAACGCGTCTTCGACGGGTAGCGCCTTGTAATCGTTAGGAATACGTTGTAATTCGGCATTCTTTGGGGTTATCCCCAAACCTTCCAGACGCTTCTGCATAGCGCCAAAATCTTCTAGCGCCGTACGAACAATGATTGCGTCCTCGTCTCGCTCTATGTCCTCCGCGCCCCCTTCAATGAGCTCCAGCTCTAAACTTTCGTCATTAAGACCTATTTTGGCAACGTCCTCTGCGCTTAATTCAAATACGCCTTTCTGCGCAAAGAGGAAACTCAGCGATCCGTTTGTGCCCAGCGATCCGTTGCGTTTGGTAAAAATGGAACGGATGTTACTCACTGTACGGTTATTGTTATCGCTCAAACACTCGATGAAGATTGCAATACCTCCTGGTCCGTACCCCTCAAATGTGATCTCTTGGAGCGATTCTGGCTCTTTCTCCGCCTTGTTGATAGCACGCTCGATATTATCCTTGGGCATATTGATACCCTTGGCATTATTGACCGCCACGCGGAGACGCGGATTTCCATTGATGTCTGATCCGCCTTCTTTTACAGCAATTGTTATTTCTTTCAAAACTCGCGAAAAAGCTTTACTGCGCTTTGCATCAGCAGCGCCTTTTTTACGCTTAATCGTCGACCATTTATTATGCCCTGACATCTAAAATTTATTTTTTGCACACTGCAAAGTTAGCGAAAGCGTAAAAAACAGCATTCTTGCAACTTTACGCGGGAACGAGCTATCAACTCCGTAAAGCAAAAAAAAGGCGTACACCGCAGCGTACGCCTTTTTTTGAGTCGGGGCTATTTGGTATCAAAGTCATACTCTTTTGCGACGAGGAGGATGGCATACTGCGGGAATTGCAGGTCTGCAACTTGCATAAGTGGTTTTTCCTCGCTCTTTTCCTCATTGCCATCGGCTTGACTAGGCTCAACTGGACGAGTTGTTTCCCTGACGTCATTTGTCAGCGTACTCCGCGTCTCGCGCAACTCTTGTGACAACTTGAGTGCTTTCAAGGACTTTACTGTTGCAACTAAGAAGCATTTTGCTTCGCTCAACTCCTTGCGTTCGCCCACGAATCGGTCTCTACAATCTCCCTCAGCGAGTAGATTGAGTTGCTTTTTCTCAGGGTCATGTTGGTAAACGCCCTTTTCGGTAATAACAAAGAGATCAAACGAATTTCCGTGTTCTTTTACGAGATCGCGTACGAGAGGAGAGCCGTTTTTTTCAAAATTGGTTATCACCGTGCTAAGAATTGGCAACGTTAAAGGGATGGGAAGCAGTTCTGCCT
>CAJPTS010000047.1 GCA_905373625.1 Bacteroidia bacterium | reverse complement strand
CAGTAGCTAAAACCTTATGTTTCTCCGTGGTAGCTAATATAAATACTACGTGCGCGGGGGGTTCCTCCAGTGTTTTAAGAAACGTATTGAAGGCAGCTGGACTGAGCATATGCACCTCGTCTATAATATAGACACTTCGTTTCCCGTACAAAGGTTTGTTATCGAGATCTTTGATGAGAATTCGTATACTCTCAGTGCTATTATTCGAGGCGGCATCGATTTCTTGGATGTCCATATTCTGACCGCTGTCGAAAGCCTTGCAAGAAGTGCACTCGTCACATGGTTCCCCCTCAGGAGTCAGATTTTTACAGCAGAGAGCCTTGGCAAAAATACGTGCACAGGTGGTTTTCCCAACGCCTCGAGGACCACAAAAGAGGTAAGCCTGTGCCGTTCTTTTTTGTAGGAGCTGTCTTTTTAGCGTAGAGACAATGACGGACTGCCCGATAACACTAGAAAAAGTATTTGGGCGGTATTTACGAGCAGAGACAAGGTACTGTTCTTGTGGCATGTTGAAGTGCTAAAATAAGTCTAATGAGATATTCTGTACAAAGGCGGTATAGCTAACCTTGCGTCCGATTCTGGCCTCGCTCAATAACATAAGTACGGAGCGTTCCTCCCCATTGGCCGCACGGATATTGACCTCTCGTCGTTCCCCGACTATTTTATCGCCCGTAGGACTCAAATACGCTTCCAAGAATTCATTTCCAGCCACGACGTCTTCAGGGAACAGGAGGCGGATATTCTGCCCTAATACTTCAGATCTTTCAATGGCAAAAAGTTCTTCGGCAGCGCGATTAAAGAATTCTACAACGCCATCTTGGTCTGTTGTAATGATGGCATCGAGGAAGCCCTCGAGAGTCTTTTCGTTTCTAATCTGCACCTTCTCAATTTCACGGAATTGGTTTTTCACATCCTCGCGCGCTTGATGTAGCTTTTGCTGCAATTCGACCTCGTTTCGCCTCAACTGCTCTTCCTGCGCCTTAAGTTGCTCGGTTTGACGTCGGGTTTCCATTTCCATCAACTTCTCGCGCGTGATATTGTTAGCGATGAGCACCACTTTAGAAATATCGCCATACATATCTAGCACCGTGGTTAGCGAGATTCTCAACCAACATTCTTGACCGTCTGCTGTTTGCGTGCGGAGTGTACCTACGAAGTCCTCGCCGCGGCAGACTTGCTCTAAAGTGCGTTCGAATACCGTCTGCTCGTTTTTCTGAAGCACATTTATAAATGGATGACGGAGTACGGCGTCTCGCTCATATCCTAATACCTCAAAGAACTTGTCATTCGCAGCAAGAACGTCGCCCAAGGGCGATAATTCTACCTTTAAGCTTACCCTATTGAGGGCTTCCATTTGTCCTTGCCAATCGAGATTTTGCAACTTATCTCGGGTGGTATCAATAGCCAAGAACAGTATTCTTCCCACGCGCTCTTGTTGATCCTTAACACTCGTGTAAGCCGCGATAGTCCATAAGTCTTTCCCGTTGCGCGTGTACAACTTGGTATCGCCCTCGTGCGGTCTTCCACTGCGTACGATGTCTTCCCAGAGGCTTTCTACCAACTCGCGGTCTTTTGGATTAAAGAAGAAGGAGATATGTTTATCCATTACTTCCTCTTGGCTCTGGTATTCCAGCTTTTGCATAAACTTCGCGTTGGCATACAGTAGGAAGCCATCTATGCTATATTCTGCACGAATGAGTGTCTCATTAACAGAATTTGTAAAGCTTACGAAGGTTTCCGACTGCCGAGCCGCCTCTTCCTGCGTAGCTTGTAATTCCTCCATATTTTGGCGCATCAGCTCTTCTTGTGCCACGAGCGTTTCGGCTTGTTGACGCGATTCGGCGAGTAGCTGAGCAGTTTGGATATTGATGCGCTTACTCGAGAGTGTAGAGGCTATCGTGGTAGCCACGCGCTCTACGAATTCTACTACGTGTGGTTCAAATTTTTTGAAAGAGGCCAACTCTATGACCCCAAAGACCATGGTATCGTGTCGTACGGGCACTAACATGAGGTTTTGTGGCGTTGCCTGTCCTAAACCTGATGTAATTTTTAGGTATCCGTCTGGCACGTGATCGAGGTGCGTTGTAACTCCCTCGAGTGCACAAGCCCCCACCAAACCATCTCCCCACTCAATACGCTGGTCGGCGAACTTACGCCGGTCGTAAGCATAGCAAGCCAAAAGGCGGAAGTATCTGTCCTCGTCTTCTCCTTCCACCATATAGTACCCACATTGGTTTGCTTCTATGTACTTCACCAAGTTGCTCACAATGTTGTAGGCCAAGTCTTCCAATTTGGTAATTTCGCTACGGAGGATTTCGCCAAATTGAGCTAATCCCTCCGCCATCCAGCGTCTTACTTGGTCTTCTTTTTGTCGAGCCACCTCTTCGAGTCGGCTTTTCGTCAGGTCGTCACGCAAGGAGACTAATGCCCCCCCTAGGGTGTCGTCCGCTTCTGGTTTGTAATCACTTTCTTCGCCAGATCGAATTGCGCTGACAAACGAGTTAAGCTGCGCATAGTGCTGATTCATGCTCTGTTTAAGCTCAAGCGCCTCGCTACGAATACGCGCATTCGCCCGAAAGACGTAAAACATGATGATGGCCGCCGCGATGGGAAAACAATAGATAAGGTACATAGCGGGGTAAGCCTCATTCAAGTGCTTGAAGAAGAGCCACGATAACGCCTCGTTGGAACTAAGCAGCTGCAACATGACGATGAGAATCGTGATGAGTGCGCCGACAATGAACCCTAAAATGGTGCCGCGCAATACGTAAAAATCATACTCTTTCTTTTCCATGAAGCGCTACAAACAAATTTTTCTCGTGAACAAAAACCGTCAGACTAGAGGTTAGAAAAACCTTTCAAATCGGCAAGAGGCTGTACGGTAGCTCCTTGCAATGAATTACTCTCCACGTTAGGCATCTTAATAAGATTGAGCCCTGGACGGATATTAGCTTCTAAGACACCTAATCCGTCAAACATACAAGCTTCCGCACCATTTTGCGTAGCCCAAACCAGCAACTCTTCCACGGGGATGTGAGGGTAATAGGTATTTATTACCTGCAATTGTTTTAGGATGGAGAGGGAGGGTGAGGAAGATAGACTATCCGTTCCCACGGCAATACGTATATTCGAGGCGCGCAGCATATCGTAATCCGCCAGCCGTCCTTCAATGAAGAGATTGCTCTCGGGACAAGGAACAATAGTAGCCTCGGGAGCTGCACTTCTTATAAAAGCAACCATGAATGACGTAAGCGCCACACCGTGTACAAGTAAAATATGCTTGTGCTCGGCTCCATAGTACTCCAAACATTTTTCCATCTCCTTCATATTGTAGGCTTCGACTTTACGCTTCCAGTCTCGATGAAAGAGATCATATATAGCTCCCGCGTTATTTTTCAAGAAGTTAATTTCTTGTGCCGTCTCAGCATAGTGCAACGAGAAGATAGGTGCACGTTCTAATTGAGAGCGCATCAGCTCCCAGAGTGTGGCACTAACCGAATAGGTGGCATGTGGTGTCATATATGCGGTGACGCCCTGCTCTTTGAACTCTTTCAGCACCTTTTTTCCCACTTCGTAAGCCTCTTCGCCGAGTTTACTGTTGACACCGAACATCTCGACAAATGTGATGGAACGAAACCGCTCATTTTTCTTGAAATAAGCAGTCGAGGCGTCATTAGAGATATCGGCGTAGGCCACAATGCCTTCTTTAGCAAAGGTTTCATAGCCTCGTGCTTGTGCTGTACGGATTTGCTCTTCGTCGAACTGTAGACGCAGGGCATCTATCTGGCGCAGAAAGGCAGCCATGGAGCCTCCTGGTAGGAATAGTCCGTCGAGGAAGGCGAGTTCGGAATGCGTATGCGCATTTATAAACCCTGCGCATAAATATCCGTCGTGTATCGGTAGTCCTTCTTTGGCCGCTTCTTCGTCAGTAATGTTCGCAATGCTCAGAATAGTCCCGTCTTCGGCTACTTGCACGACAGCATTTCGTAGTAGTACCCCTTTTTTGAGTAGAACTTTTCTTGCGGCGTAACGCTTCACTTCCATTGTCTTTTGCGTCAGTTACTGTACTGTATCTTCGAGCTTGTTATCTAGTTGTAATTCTGGCTTGAGAATCTCAATAGAGTCGTAGCGGCGTTTCATGCGTGCAATGACCCGATCTACTATGGCATCGAATTCCTTGGGGTGCAGCACCCAATACTTTAGTAGTTGATCCACATGTGCCGAATCGGTTGCAAAACGTCTATAAACCTCGTCGTAAAGGTTCAGATAACGTGTAGAGTCTTCCTCGTCTTGTGGAGCACTGGCATTGGTTAGCAAAATATCTTCGATGAGATCTTCAATCGGGAAGGCGCGCAGTTCCTCCTCTTTCTTATCTACACAAGAAGCGAGATAGAAAGTCAAAAAGAGAACGAAAAAAAGGAATAAACGCCCCATCAGCCACCACCAATTACACTACTAAAGTAGCACTTTACTTACAAAGTAAAGAAAATGGGGGACAAAAGCTTAAATTTAGCTACGTGATGCTAAGTACCAAAGTACAAGATGAGCGATAGGTAAAAGAGTAAAACGAAGAAAGTATATTAGTCCCAGTACCTAGTTTGCGTACTATCAAAGTACGAAAACAGATTCGGACGGTATGTCCGTGACGTGCAAACTGCTGTATTGCTTGAGAAATTCAGGGGGGCAGTTACATACATCAGTACGCTCCCTTCTCCGTCATTCTCAGCATCTTGCATTTTATACATTCTGAGCATACCTAAAGAGGGTGTGCCAAATTAGTATTTCGACACACACTCAGACTAAACCAAATTATCAAATTGCAGACAGGAACGGTAACTGGAGAACTTTTTATTCTCTTACAAAGCGAAGTGTAGCTGCCTGCTGTGCGTCGGTTTGTACTCTTATAAGGTATAATCCTTTTGTGAGGTGTGAAAGGTCCAGCAGTAATTGTGATTCACCTACAGCAGCAGTACGATGTACACTTCGTCCAGTGGTATCGAAGATCTCAATGGTAAGGTTTTGCCCAACAACACTCGCAGGCAGATAGAGATTTAGAAGCCCGCTGGTAGGATTCGATCCTAATGAAACTCCTAACAAACGGTGTTCCGAGGAACTAATCGCAGCATCAGGATCATCGGGGAGGGCACCATTGTTGGGGATGGGTAACGCATCACTGTAAGTGCCCGTCACTTCAAATTCGAAGTTATGATCCAGCTGATGGTCGCCATCTTTACGATCATAAAGATGTAAGCTATACTGCTTACCTGGTCTACAAAATAAGATATGTTCGCAGGCTACTTCTCGCTCCTCGTTGGGACGTAATATTAACGTTGGGAATCGGAGCAGAGCGCCCACTTGTCTATATTTCCCATCACTGGTACGAGTGAAAATTGCTCCTCGCAAGTATGCATAAACGCCTTTGTTGGAAGGCGCTTTTACCTTAACGGCTACACGCATGAGAGAGCCAGATTCATACGTGGAGAACTTCTCCGTAAAAGACAATTGATAAGGTGTTTTATACGGTGGTTTAGAACCACTATACCACACAAAATTGTATGGCGGTTCTATGGTAAGATTCGCGGTAACGAAGTTTGTATGACCTGGATAAAAAGTGTCGTCTGCCAATTTTGGCCATTTATCCTCACTGCCCCCATAGCGATCATAGAGGATTTGCAAAAAGTGTTCAGACGTATTACTCGGTCCAGGAAGAACAAGAGTGAAAGTTTGTTTCTCGCCTGGCTGTAAGAATATTGAACGATTGAAGAGCAGATCATTTTTCCAGTTCGGAGTCTTGGTTAACTGATCAGCGGCAGCGGAATAAATGCCCGCAATGAGTGCTGCATAAGGCAATGTGCCCGTGTTCTGAATAGTAAAATCAAAAGTATTTTGCATATTATAATTCATCTTTCGGGAGCTTGATACAAGCTTTAGCGATGCTAGTGTGCTAATCTTGCCAAAAATTAGCTTATTACCTTCCACACGAAAACGGGGAGCAGGATTCAGTGCACCGACATGAGCAGGGTAATAGATTTTCTTGGTAGCATCGTAAAATGCAGGACGCACCGTATAAGTACCATTTTGTAATGCGTTCACATCACAATTCAGCTCGAAGCTCTTAAAGCCGTGCCTAAATTTTACGGTTGCTTGGGAATTGGTGTAAGATTCCAAAACGATCTCGCCCTGCGCATCTAACACTTGCACTGCAACAAAGACATTTAAGTCATCATAACTATAATTCCACAAGCCTTGGAATATGATTTTTAAGAGAGCGCTTTTCGATTGTTCTTGGGTAGGCAAAACTACTTTTTCACAACAAATTTCCACCGCAGACTCCGTGGCGTTAATGGGTTGTAACCCCGTAATGATTTGGTTACTTAGTACATATCCTCCCTCGCCGCCACCACCAATGCCTTGCGATAGCGGTTCGAGGTTAGTTAAGACATAATATCCGTTACTTATACCTCCCCACCCCCAATTGAAGTGAAAGCGTCCGTTCCCGTCATAGCCATCACAGACAAAAGCGTGTCCGACCCCGACAGCAGCGCCAGAATAATAAATGGGTCTCTTGGCTTTTAATTCGTCAAGGCAAACTTTCGTCCACTCGTCGTAGTTATAGTAATCTTGTAGTCGGATGCGCGTGGTATTGGCATAGCGCATATATTTTCGCATGGCGATCATGGCATTCTCGGAGTACGCACCACTAGCCTCAGTTCCGTAGTTCATTTGAACAGCATGTCCTACGTCCCGCCCCAAGACAGCAACAGCTTTTCTCTGCGGCGCAGGGGAATTGGTTGTTACTTGATTGGGCATATTGTTCCAATCATACACAGCATCGAATTTTTGGTAGTAGTTAGTGCCATCCGCAGAGTAGTTTATTGTTCCGCGTCCCTGTTTAGGCCAACAATAATAGCGCATAATTTGTGAAAGTGCGGTGGCAACACAGCCAACGGGAGCATGAACTGTAGCACCGTTTACGTTAAACGTCGGCGTATACTGGTTGTAAGGAGGACTTTGATTCCATTTCAGTCCTTTAAGCAAGGGGGCAATAGGCTTTTTCTCAGATTCTAGATATGCAGTGAGGTGACGATTACTTTTTTTTCGTGCCTGAGTCACCCATTGCGCACATTGCTTAAGCCAAGTTTGAAGCTGAACAGGAATATTCTCAGGTACGAAGGAATTTTCGTAGGAATAACCCAATACTTCAGGCACGTTATCATCGCCCGCCACAATGACAAACCCCGTTTCGGGGGTAGCGAAGACATAATAATCTTGTAGTGTATTACTAGCCCTTGTAGGAATTCCCGAGCTCGTATAGACGAGTCGCAAATCCGCTTTACTACCTCGTAGAGGAGAGTAAGTTTGGAGTTGGTTTTCAGCAATTTGCTGCGCACGCTGTACATCTATTGGTGCGCAGTGAGCATTCAGTACCAAGACTAACAGTAGTAACACTGTAATGCAGAAGGTTTTAATATTCATTGTATAGATTCTATTGTCTAAACTTTTACCCACACAAGGGAAACTCAATCTACCGTGTGAAGCAGATATTTCTCAAAAGTAATAAAGAGATACGAAATTACAGTTTTGCAACTCCACTGCGTACGCAAATGAGTTTATTTCGTCTCGAGTCTTTCGTCTCTCGGTTTGCAGTACATTCAATAAAATAATGACGAAAAAAAAGCGCCTTGTGAAGTTCTCACAAGACGCATAAATCCGAATAGTAACGTTAACTAGTTAGCACGACGTGCAGCGTAGTTAATCTTGAGCGCAGCCGCCTTACGTAACTCCTGTTTCACGTCAGAGACGATCCCCATACGGGTATTCTGATCAACCTTTAATGACGTGGTAAGAAGATTTCTATCAGACTCACTAAGCGCATCACGCTCTGAGGAGATAAAGTCACGGATATCTACCAACTCCTTAAACGAGTCATTGAGCTGTATACGGGAGTCCGTTCCGTACAGTCGCTGATACTGTAAGGTAGGCGTTCCGATATAGATGTAAGATACTAACGACTTTTTCTCCAGTTTAGAAACTTCAGTAGCTTCAGGTAGGTATAGCGAAACTCTCATCTCAGTTTCACGCATAGATGTACTTACCATGAAGAAGAAGAGCAACATAAAGACAATGTCGGGCAGGGAGGCAGTCGAAATAGCTGGGAGTCCCCCTTTTCCTTTTCTTGAAAATTTAGCCATAATTGGTCGCGCTCCTATTTTTTTCCTTCCACTGGTTCAGCTTCCGAGATACGCTGTGGAACAGCAGCTTGTATCGCTTTTTGCTGCTCGTCATTCAGCTTGTCATAAACCTTGCCAAAGCGCTGACGCGAGAGGTCATCACGCACTTCATTATAAGCTGCAATGAGCTCATTTTGCACCTTGAGGTAAGCCGAGTAAGTCGTGGAGCGGTCATTTTGCAAAGAGATGACACCCGCAGTGACCATGACATCACCTAGGAGAGGAATATTTTTCTTAACCTTCTCAGGCAATGTGGGATCATTATTTGGGTTCAATAGGAACTCTCTGGCTTTTTCTCGCAACTGATTAACGTCCATGGGACGCCCCCCGACCAACAATTTATCGCTTCTGTTGATACGTACCAACAAGACGTTTCTGACTTGGTAGTCTTGCGAAACTTCTTTTTGATCTTTTGTAGGCATGGGTGGCAACATACGCGGCAGACCAGTATCCACATTCATTGTAGTGGTCACCAAGAAGAAGATGAGCAACAGAAATGCAATGTCAGCCATAGAGCTGGCATTTATTTCCTCCATTTTTTTCTTCGGCATTCTTTCTTCCCTCCTTGTTTTTCAAGAAGCCCCCTCCGTGAGGAGGGGGACACTACTAACGATTGCTAATCATGCTACGCACGCCCGTGACAATCAATAAGATTATTGATCCGCCAATGAGGGCAAACGCAGTTCGTATACCCGTCTCGGAGAGCTTCAGTACAGTATAGTCCGAGAAATCGGGGTTTGTGGCCGATGTTGCGGTGACTATGGGCGATCCGTCAGAGGTCGCATAGGAGATTAGTACCACAACAGCTAGGACAGCTATAGCCACCAACATTTTCAATGCCTTACGTGGATTTTGGACGATGTAGATCAGCGGGAAGATTATGGCGCTAGCCGCTGCAACGATCAACAAGAAATAGGTCCAATTTATCACAGGCTCTAATGCGGCCATGAGCACCTCCCGTTCGTCTGTGCCTGAGATCTTAACGGTAAAATAAATACCTAAGATAACAGAGACTATGAGAAGTACGCCGAGACCGATCCGCAGTACGCGTTTAGTTATTTTGTCTGACATACTCCAAACTCCTTCAATCGACTAAAGTTTGTGATGTACCAAAATGTCTACCAAAGAGATGGAAGCGTCTTCCATACGCATCACGATGCTATCAATCTTGGAAAGGATATAGTTATAGAAGACCTGTAGGATGGCTGCTACCACGAGTCCGAAGACGGTGGTAATCAAGGCTATCTTAATACCACCCGCAACCAATGATGGAGCAATATCACCTGCGATTTCAATAGCATCAAACGCGGAGATCATCCCCAAGACCGTCCCCATAAACCCGAACATAGGCGCTAGGGCAATAAAGAGGGAGATCCAAGTAAGACCGCTTTCGAGCTGCTGCATCTGTACCGATCCGTAAGAAACCACTGACTTTTCTACCGCATCAATCCCCTCGTCAGCGCGATCGAGCCCCTGATAGAAAATACTTGCAACAGGACCACGAGTTTTTCTGCACACTTCTTTTGCAGCTTCTACGCCGCCTTCTTTAAGTG
>CAJPTS010000046.1 GCA_905373625.1 Bacteroidia bacterium | reverse complement strand
AGTACCTAAATTCGTTGCGCGCCTCGCCCCTACGAAACTAATTGATTTATAACGATTTCTGGGCGTTGCGGGCAACGCCCCTACAAACGCACTTTTAACTCTTAACTTTTCACTTTTAACTGATTTGTCTCTCGTCTCTCGCCTGTTGTCGTTTGCAAGCAAAAGTTTACTATATTTGTTCAATAAGAAGGTTTCTAAACAACAGACAGCATAAATAATGTTTGACCCTAGTGTATATAGTAGTCGCCGTAACGCATTACGCGCGATGCTCCGAAAAGGGCTAATACTGTTCCTCGGGAACACCTATTCGCCGATCAACTACCCCGACAATTGCTATAAATTCCGACAGGACAGTAACTTCCTCTATTATTTTGGGATCGATAGACCCGATTTTGTGGGGATTATGGATCTAGAAGGTGGGCATGATATTCTCTTCGGCGACGACATCTCTATGGACAACCTCATCTGGATGGGTCCTCAACCCACCATCGCGGAGCTTGCCAAAAAAGTTGGTGTAGCCTCCACACGTCCGCTTGAAGACGTTCCGAAGGTACTAACACAAGCTATAAAGACAGGGCGTCCTATACATTTCCTTCCTCCGTATCGCGCCGCACACCTTATAACCCTGAGCAATTGGCTGGGCGTCATGCCTAATGCCGTAAAGAACTACGTGTCTGAAGAGCTCGTTCTAGCCGTAATCAAACAACGCTCGGTGAAACAAGAATGCGAAATAGAAGAGTTGGATCGCATTGCCGAAGTCGGGTACAAGATGCACGTGGCAGCCATGCAGCTAACCACCCCAGGTAACCATGAACACATAATTGCAGGCGTTCTTGAGGGGATAGCACACAGCTTCGGTCATATGACCTCCTTTTCTACCATCCTGTCACAGAATGGTCAGACGCTGCATAACGAAGATCACTCTCAAGTGTTGAAAGAAGGGCGTCTCCTGCTCGTGGATTGTGGTGCAGAGTCTGAGCTACATTATGCCTCGGATCATACGCGTGTAACCCCCGTGAGTGGCAAATTTACAGACGAGCAACTAGCAGTATACAACACCGTTCTTGCAGCCCATGATTGCGGCATAGAGATGTCTAAACCAGGGGTTCCCTACAAAGACATACATCTGAAAGCTTGTGAGAAGCTTGTGGAAGGTCTGCAGGCGTTGGGTATTATGAAGGGCAATCTGCAAGACTCTGTAGTCAATGGCGCACATGCGCTGTTTATGCCTCACGGGCTGGGTCATATGATGGGGCTGGATACCCACGATATGGAAGGACTCAACGAGAATTTTGTAGGCTACGATGATGAAATAAAACGAAGTGAACAATTTGGCACCTCGAGACTCCGCTTCGGTCGCAAGTTGCAAAAAGGCTTCGTAGTTACCGTAGAGCCAGGGATATACTTTATTCCCGCCCTCATAGATAAGTGGAAGGCTGAACATATCAACACGGAGTACATCAACTTCGATCGTCTTGACGCCTTCCGCACCTTCGGTGGTATCAGGCTAGAGGACGACATCTTGATCACGGACAACGGCTGCCGCCTCATCGGGAAAAAACAGATCCCGATCAAGCCCGAAGATGTCATTGCTACTATGAATTCTAAATAGGGTGCATCTTCAGATAGCTAAATAAAGTTATTGTTGCGGCGTACTAAATCAGTGCGCCGCTTTTTTTGCCGTCACTCGCCCGCAATCAGGCATCTTTTATACCTTTACTACAGATTTAATACGCACTACTATGGATGTAACCCGCTTTTTCAAACGTCTAAACCTTACCCAAGGTCTCGTAATAGATGCCATATCTTTCGTATTGCAATACATCCGCAGTAACAAATTACGCACCTTCCTCTCGCTGCTCGGCGTAACCATAGGCATATTTACCATCGTAGCCATATTCATTGTCATAGATTCTATGAAGGAGGGTGTTACGGCGTCACTCAGCAAACTCGGTAACAACGTGGTATACGTAGAGAAATGGCCGTGGCAAGGTGGTCCCGACAGCCCGTGGTGGAAGTATGCCCGCCGTCCGCAACCCAAATATGATGATTATCTCGCCCTCAAAAATAACGGACGTTGCATAGCCTCTGTCGGTATGCGCCTCGCCACTCGCACCACCGTCGAATACAAGCACAATCGCACTGAGGGGACGCAACTTTTTGGCTTTACGCCCGAATTTGCTAAGGTACTAGACATTGATATTGAGAAGGGGCGCTTCTTCTCCCAACAAGAGTACGACCAAGGTAGCAGTAGCGTTGTTCTGGGACATACACTTGCTTACCAACTATTCCCCGACGGCAATGCTGTGGGTAAAACCATTAAAGTGGCTGGCTTCCCTATTTTAATTATCGGGATTACAAAAGAGCAGGGCTCCTCAATATTTGGCATGTCTGTAGATGAGAATGTACTGGTCACCTATAATTACATCCGTCGCATTGTCAACACGCGTCGCTCCTACGCTTCTATAGCGCTTACTTCTCTTGCAGGATACTCCAAGGAGGAATTTATGGATGACGCACGACGCGTACTGCGTGCTCAACATGGCTTACGTCCCACACAAGAAGATGATTTTTCACTGAACAGCTTGGATGCGATGCAAAGCCAGCTCGATTCGGTTTTCGGTGCACTCAATCTGGCAGGGCTACTTATCGGCGGGGTCTCTATCTTGGTGGGAGGCTTTGGTATTGCGAATATTATGTTCGTCTCGGTGAAAGAACGAACAAAGATCATCGGCATACAGAAATCCCTCGGCGCTAAGAAGTGGTTCATACTGCTACAGTTCCTTTTCGAGTCTACACTTCTTTCGCTTTTGGGCGGGCTGTTCGGGTTAGTTCTGCTTCGTATCATCGCCCAGATTGTTGGCTCAGCCACTGACTTTACCCTCTCGTTCGCTTTTACGCATCTGTTTTTTGGGTTGGTGCTAGCCGTAATAATTGGCGTAATCTCTGGGTATTTGCCCGCACGCAATGCTGCCAATCTCGATCCTGTTAAAGCGATAGATTCCAGCATATAAGCATTGTACGCTACCCGCCGTCGCGTTACATTAAAACCGCGTCAGGACTGCAAGCCGTAAAGGCGATGCATGCATAACCTGTGCACGAATGAGAGCAACATAAGCTCCTTCTGATTAAAATTTTTGTTCAAACAGGAACAAAAGAAGCGCGTATCCTCGTTACTCTATACAGAAAATTCTTTATCAAAAGGGGCACTATATGTTTTTGAATAAAAAAAACGACTCAATAGGCTTTACTTTTTATTTTTGATTTTAACGGTTACGGGTAATTAGGAGGGCAGAAGATGCAGTTTCATTTTCGGATGGTAGATCCGCTTGTGAATGATTTCTTGCGCGAGTATCAGATTTCGTCGAGCGTTACTTTTTACGATTTATATCGCTTCTTGTGTTCGGATCTTCACCTACAACGCGAGTTACTTATGTCGTTTTTCACGGCAAATGAAGATTGGGAGAAGCTCATGGAACTGACCCTTCTCGATATGGGCGATACAAACACGGAGCTCCCCGTTGTAGCAATGAATTCGCTCCGTCTGTGCGATGTCCTAACCCAAGTGGGCGATCGGCTTATCTTTTGCTACGATATCTTCCTGAACCGTAACCTCTACCTACAGCTGGTTGGTATAAAAGAAGGCGAGGTGTCCCTCCTGCCAGGCGAGTGTGTGAAATCTGTGGGGGCGAATCCTGCTCCGAGTCCCTCGATGGAAGACTCCGTTCTCGAAGACTTCAAAACGCTTTACGAGTAAACGTGACGTTGCAAAATAAGGCGTTTCTCTTAGTAGCTCTTTATGGCGCGACAGGAGTAGGCAAAACCGCCGTAGCCCTCCGTCTCGCGGAGGAGTTAGCATGTCCCATTATTTCATCTGATTCGCGGCAGTGCTATCGCGAGATGAATATCGGTACAGCACGCCCTACCACAGACGAAACCACACGCGTTCCCCATTATTTTGTAGGCACATATAGCGTTACAGAGCGCTTTTCTGCAGGGCAATTTGAGGTCGAAGCATTGAAGCTGATAGAAAAATTGCGCCCAAAACAATCTATTGCCATTCTTACAGGCGGTTCCATGCTATACATGGATGCGCTTACAAAGGGCATAGACGCGTTTCCAGCTCCCGATTCTATACTTCGTACCACCCTCACTGAGAAACTGCAAAAAGAGGGCGTTGTAGCGCTTTTTAAGCAACTAGAGGAACTAGATCCCATAACGGCACTCCGAATAGATCGAAATAACGGTGCACGTGTATTACGCGCTCTAGAGGTTACAATGCAGACAGGACGCCCCTACAGTTCGTGGCTTGAGCAACAAAAGGCGTCGCGTCCCTTCTCACTCCTCTCGGTGGGTATACGCCGTTCCAAAGAGGAGCTTCACGAGCGTATCAACAAGCGTGTGGATATAATGGTGGCCGATGGGCTGGTAAACGAAGTGGAAACACTACTCCCCTACCGCACACTGCCAGCATTGCAGACCGTGGGCTACTTGGAGCTTTTTGACTATTTCGATGGGAAATGTTCGCTACCCGAGGCCATAGATCTCATAAAATTGCATACTCGGCAATATGCGCGCCGCCAGATGCAGTGGTGGAAACGAAATCCCGCCATTCGTTGGTTCGATGCCGATGACTATACAGGGTTAGCTACCTTTGTACAAGAGTCCGTTGCCAATCATAGGACACGCGGCACTAATAACGAGAGAAGCGAATGAGTCAGCAGAGAGTGGGTATCGTGGTAGCGGTTTACAATCGTCCCGAGGAATTAGAGGAGCTGTTGGAGAGCCTCGTTGCACAGCGAGAGAAAGACTTCCGCGTAGTGATTGTAGAAGACGGCTCTACCCGTACGTCGTCTCACATTTGTAGCACCTACTCCGATAGGCTAAACCTCTCGTACATCGAACAGGCGAATAGTGGACCTGCCCTAGCGCGTAACAACGGCGTAGAAGCACTGGGCGATAGCTGCGAGTATGTTCTCTTCGTAGACTCAGATTGCACCCTTCCGTCGCACTATCTTTTAACCTGTTATGAGTGGCTCAGTACACACCCAGAAGTAGATCTGTGGGGCGGACCCGACGCGTGGGATTCTAAATTCTCTCCCATCCAAAAAGCCATAAGCTATGCTATGACCTCACCGTTTAGTACTGGGGGCATACGAGGCGGGAACGAGGTGTCCGACAAGTTCTATCCGCGCACATTCAATATGGGGGTACGTCTTGCAGCGTTCCGCACAGTAGGCGGGTTTAAGGATTTACGCTATGGCGAAGACGTAGACCTCAGTATGCGCTTGGTAGAAGCAGGTTTTCATTCGTTCCTTATCACTCGCCTATTTGTCTACCACAAGCGGCGTACTAGTTGGCGTAGCTTTTTCATGCAAGTTTACCATTCGGGCACCGCACGTTTTATGCTCTCGCGTCTTCACCCAGGGACGTTGAAATTGGTACACCTGCTCCCCTCATTGGGTATTATCATTTCTGCACTCGTGCTTTCTATTCCCATTACACTCTGGCAGTACAGCCTCTTGGGCTGCTTGGCGCTTTTGTACTTCCTTGTGCTTTTCACACACGCCTTGTCCCGCTTTCACAATACTGGGCTTGCCATTCGCAGTGTTTATGCCTCAGTCATTATGATTCTGGGGTATGGTTTAGGGCTGTTGGGAGCACTCTTAGGCTTTTCACGCGACTACCAGCGGGTGACGACCTCCTAATTCAATAAAAATTGCTTCGTTGTGTAGAAATATTATTTTTGCCCTAAGAGTACCTTAATTGGGATATCTGCACAGGGGGCACTCTTCTATAATTGGATATCATGGCTGCAAGTTTGCTCGAATCTTCGTTAAATGTTTTACAACTTGCTCCGAAGTTAGTAGACGCGCTCGGCACGGAACTCGGTATTTATTCGCTGGAAGACTTACTGCTGTATGCCCCTTTTCGATACAACGATCGCACACGAGTTACGCCCTACGCTACCATACAAAGTACGTCAAACGCTGTGCAATTAGTAGCCACACTCGAACATATCGCTTATTCGGGCGAGGGGACAAAAAGACGTTTAGAAGCGACGTTCCGAGATTCGAGTGGGAGTTTCCAAGTACTCTTTTTCAAAGGGCATCAGTATATCTACAAGCAACTGATGCTCGGTACACGCTACGTCATTTGGGGGCGTCCTTCTTTGTTTCAGCATGTATACAATTTTGTACATCCCGAATTTGAACCCCTTGCCGAGGGGCGCTCTCCCAATCTGGGGCTTGAACCCATTTACGAGGTGACCGAGAAGCTCAAGCGCCTCTACGTGCATAGCAAACGCATGATGCAGATACAGAGTACCTGCTTGCGTTATCTGGCGGGGCGAATAGATGAGGTGTTGCCCCAAGAGCTTGTTGAGAAATACCAATTATTCTCTCGTGCCGAGGCATTTGCACGTTTGCATTTCCCACGTACGACGGCAGAGGCGCAGCGCGCACGTTTACGCTTCAAATATGAGGAGTGGTTTTGCTTGCAACTGGAACAAGCCGAGTTCTTAGCACGCGATGCGCAGGTACGCGGTATTGTTTGTTCACGCGTAGGAGAGCTATTCAATGGCTTCTACAAAGAACATTTGGCTTTTTCCCTCACCGAAGCGCAGAAGCGTGTATTGCGAGACATCCATTCCGACATGAAAAGCGGAAAACAGATGAACCGCTTATTGCAGGGAGATGTGGGGTCGGGCAAGACACTAGTAGCGCTCTTTTCGTTACTCCTAGCCGTCGATAATGGCTTGCAAGGATGCCTGATGGCGCCAACCGAGATATTGGCTAACCAGCACTACAAAAGTATATGCCGCATGCTGGGGGATCTAAATGTACGTGTAGTACTCCTGACAGGCAGCACAACGCAAAAAGAGAGGCGCACGATACACGCGGGGTTGCAAGACGGGACAATCAACATTATAATTGGTACACACGCACTCATAGAGAGTAACGTAGTATTTCTCAACCTCGGGTTAGTCATCGTGGACGAACAGCACCGTTTTGGCGTAGCACAACGGGCAAAGTTATGGGGGAAGAATCCGAATATACTGCCCCACATTCTGGTTATGTCTGCCACCCCCATCCCTCGAACGTTGGCGCTAACGGTTTATACGGGGTTAGATATCAGTGTGATAGACGAGCTGCCCGCTGGTCGGAAAGCAATAGAAACACGCATCTTGCATGACAACCAACGGGATGGTTTATACAACTTCTTGCGTCACGAGATAACAAATGGGCACCAAGTCTATATCGTTTACCCACTCGTAAATGAGTCAGAGACCATTGACTTGCAGAGTGTTACAGAAGGCTACGAACGCATGTGCGAAGAATTCCCCGCGCCGCAATATGCGGTGGGCATGCTGCACGGTCAGATGCACGCTGATGAGAAAGAAGCTGTAATGCGCGATTTTGCGAGTGGTGCAATAAACCTTCTCGTGGCCACCACCGTAATTGAAGTAGGCGTAGATGTACCTAACGCCACGGTGATAGTAATAGAAGACGCTCAACGTTTTGGGCTGACGCAGCTACATCAGTTGCGCGGACGCGTGGGGCGAGGCGCTGCTAAGAGCTATTGTTTCCTTATGACCAAATATGATATTCAGGGCACTACGCGGCAGCGTCTGAAAATCATGGAGGAGACAAACGACGGTTTCAAGATTGCAGAAGCCGACTTAAAATTACGCGGACCAGGCGAGCTGGGCGGGTTGATGCAAAGCGGAAAAGGCGGCGCAAACTTCCTGTTTGCAAGTGCAACGGAGGATACAGACATCATACAAGCCATGCGCACGGAGGTACGCGATCTCTACCGCGTCAATCCTACGCTGGAGGGTGAAGAATTTGCCCCGCTTTGCGCGTTCATGGCTCGTCGGGGCAGAAAGAGTAATCCAATCATAGCCAAGATTGGGTAGACACCATTACGCTCTGGTGGCATCGTACATTATTCACCCGATGAATAAAAGTCCCCAGCAGTGTCGAAACACCACCGAGGACTCCACCCAACCACTAAACCTTAATTGTTCAATTTTATAGCCAATCTCACAACAGAGATTTTATCCAAAAAGACACTGTCCCAAAAAAATGTGTAAGCTCCAGATTTATGAACTTTGAAATGTCAAATTAAAACACAAAAAAATGAAGCCTACACGGTGACAAATTTCGGAAATTATAACAATTTGGGCTATCCCCCAAAATTATCGTAGTGAATCATATCAGACTCCACACCCAAATCATAGAGCATTTTGTTTACGGCAGCCGTCATGGGCGGAGGTCCGCACAAGTAATACTCTATATCTTCGGGCGCATCGTGCTTGCTAAGATATTCGTTAAATATCACCTGATGAATAAAACCCGTAGCCCCCGTCCAGTTGTCAGAGGGTAAAGCATCAGAGAGTGCAATGGTGAATTTGAAATTGGGGAACTCGCGTTCGATAGCTTCAAAATCTTCTTCATAGAAAATCTCGCGACGCGAGCGTGCTCCATACCAAAACGTAACTTTACGCCCCGTTTTCAAAGTTTTGAACAAGTGAAAGATGTGAGAACGCATGGGCGCCATACCAGCTCCACCACCGATAAACATCATTTCACGCTCAGAGTTATCTACTAGAAAGAACTCGCCGTAAGGTCCCGCAATATTTACCTTATCGCCAGGCTTACGAGAGAAGATGTAGCTAGAGCAAAGCCCAGGATTGACTTTCATAAAACCTCCGTTAACCCTATCAAATGGCGGCGTAGCAATACGCACATTGAGCATGATAATATTGTCCTCGGCAGGATGGTTTGCCATGGAGTACGCTCGATAGGTTGGTGTGGGATTTTCCATGCGTAACGACCACATGTTAAACTTATCCCAGTCTTCGCGGAACTGAGGGTCTACCTCGATGTCCTTAGAAAAATCTACGGTGATGGCTGGAACGTCGATCTGTATATAGCCCCCCGAGCGGAACTTAAGATGCTCGCCGTCTGGGAGTTTTACTACGAACTGCTTTATAAACGTAGCAACATTGTTATTTGATACAACCTCGCATTCCCATTTCTTAATGCCTAGCACCGTTTCGGGTACAACCAATGAGAGATTGTCTCGCACTTTGACTTGGCAAGCTAAACGCCAGTGATCTTGCTGTTCGCGACGAGTAAAAAATCCTTGTTCCGTGGAAAGTATCTCTCCACCACCTTCAACCACCCGACAGCGGCAAGTTCCACAAGTCCCGCCTCCGCCACACGCCGAGGGGAGAAGTACACCACTACTCGTCAGGGTAGAAAGAAGCGAATTGCCCGTTGCCACCGAGAGCTCCTTCTCGCCATCATTAATTGCGATGGTAACATTACCCGTAGGGACTAACTTCTTTCGTGCGTAGAGCAACAGCCCCACTAAAAGTAGTATGACAAACAGGAATACCACCACAGCCAACACTATCAACGTTCCATCTATCATTTGCTTAACTAGCTAATAGAAATCTATAAAAGGTGTGTAGATATGAGTACAATCCTAATCTCTGCTTTGCGCTTCTACGATTAAAATTTTATCCCCATGAAAGTCATAAAGGCAATACCCATGAGCCCCGTAAGAATAAAAGTGATGCCGTTCCCCTTCAATGCCGCTGGGACATTGGAGTATTGCAACTTCTCGCGGATGGCAGCAAGGGTTACGATGGCTAAGAACCACCCTACACCACTACCGAGGCCATAGACTGTAGCCAAACCTACATTTTCAAAATGACGCTCCTGCATAAATAACGCGCCTCCCAAAATGGCACAGTTTACGGCAATGAGCGGGAGAAAGATCCCCAAGGAATTGTACAACGACGGTGAGAACTTCTCTACGGCCATTTCTACTAATTGTACGATCGAGGCTACGACTGCAATAAACATGATGAATGACAAGAAGCTCAAGTCCGTGCTAGCATACTCAGATCCTAACCACGCCAGTGCACCGTCAGAGAGGAGGTATTTGTCTAAGAGATAATTAACGGGTATCGTGATCCCGAGGACAAAGATGACCGCGAGCCCTAAGCCCGCAGAGGTCTTCAC
>CAJPTS010000045.1 GCA_905373625.1 Bacteroidia bacterium | reverse complement strand
TATTTCTTACAAAAATTTTTCGCTTTACTCTGTAAATTTACCTATCTGATTGTTGGTCAGATATTTTATTGCTCAAAAAAAATCTTCTGTATTTGTGGTTCTATCCGAAAAAAGTAAGGAATTGACGCAGAAAAGGTGTATACTGCCTCTCAAAAACGTCATGAAAAACGAAGAGAGAAGAGTCAAACATGACAATCATAGGGCAAACCTGATTTTCTTTAGATGCCCTGCCATGGTGCGCTAACTACCCTAGTATTCGAGAACAGAAGACATGCTTTTTATCCATTCTGCGCTCACAAAAAACGGGTGTGCCAAATTCTCATTTTGACACACCCTGCCTCAATTAATAATCAGTTTTAATTCTTGCCATTGACGTTTTAATCGTCATTATCATCGTCATCGTCGTTATCGTCGCCCTCATCGTTATCATCTTCGTCATTATCAGTATCCTTGCCGTTGTTTTGAACATCCTCCTCAAATACCACTTGGATGGTTATAGGATAGGCGGGCATTGCGAAACGATAATCGGCTTCAATGAGCTCGAGCGAATCTATAGTAACCTTTTCATCATCACTCTTGTAAATTTTGATGACTGCGATATGGTAATCATCGTCTGGTACTAACGACAATATGACCCAAGCTCCGACTTCCACATCCTCCTCTTCAGACAACATTACAGAGCCGTGTGTGACGGGCAGTAGCGTGATAGAATAAGTAGCAGTCGGCAGTGGTTGCTGATTCTGCTCTTCCTGTTCAAACACCGCTTGCACACTAACAGCGTAAGCAGGCATAGTAAAGCTACACTCGTTATCACTCACCATGTCGTAGTCTATGACGATAGCCTCATTTTCGCTCTTAAAGAGCTTAATGGTTGCGAGTTGATAGCCATTCTCAGGATGAGCTTCTAGGGTCACTTGTGTATCTGGAGCAGCTTCCTTTTCCGATGCAGTTACCGTACCGTGCGAAGTGGACAGTAAAGTAATTGCATAAGTAGAGGGTGGAACTGGTTGCAGAGTTTGTTCATCCTTTTCAAACACAGCCTGTATGGTTACTGCGTGAGCTGGCATGATGAAACGATACTCGGTCTGGCTTACCTTACTCGGATAGATCTTTACCCCTTCCTCGCCACTCTTATAAAGCTTAAGTTCCGCGAGGTGGTAATTCTTTTCAGGTTTTACTGTCAATATCACTTGGGTATCAGCTACTGCTTCCTTTTCTGATGCCTTTAGCGAACCGTTAGAGACGGAGGCAAGGGAGATCGCGTAGGTCGTAGGCACTGACTGGGGTTTCTTATCAAACCTCACCTGCATCGCTACCGCATGGGCGGGCATGGTGAAATGAAATTCGCTATCGCTCAGAATATCATACTTGATCAAATCCTCCTCTTTCTTGCTATTGTAAAGCCTGAGAGTTGCGAGTTCGTAGCCCTCGGCAGGCTGCGTCTTCAGGGTGACCTTTGTACCCGCAGCAGCCTCCTTTGCAGAGGCTATGATTGAGCCATTCTCTGCTGTCGGCAGGAGAATGAGATAGTTTTTGGGCGCTGGATGCGGCTGATTCGGTTTCTCGTCCTCTGTAGTTTTTGCATCCTTCTCAAACATTGCCTGCACGGTGAGGGCATGGGCGGGCATGGAGAAACTATATTCGGTCTCACTCACCTTTCTAGGCTCGAGCGTTACCCCCGCCTCGTCGTTCTTGTAAAGCTTAAGAGCCAAGAGGTGGTAATCCTTGTCTGGGGCAAGGGTGAGGGTCACTTGGGTATTGGCTGGCGCTTTCTTTTCCGATGCTTTTACCGAACCGTTGGAGACGGCGGCAAGAGTGATGGGGTAAGAGCTCGTCGGATCATAGTTCGGTATAGGCAATTGACTCTCTCCGTCAACCACAGAAAAGGGGTATTGGCAAAGCGTTTTTACCACGCCATCGTCACCGTGTTCCGCCAACGCAAAAGCATATTTATCGCCCGTGGGGAAAAAGACCATCTTTCGGAGGCTCACATCGAGACTCTGCCCTGGTTCGAGTAGGTAAATGGGGAGTTTTTCGGGGCTACACATAAATCCTTTTTCGTTGCGGAAGAACATTTCCCAATTGTCAAGGTATGCCCCTGCATTACCTTTGGCACTTAGCTTGAAGCGAGCGGAGTAGATACCCCCTTCTCCCTTCACAGTTTCGGTCTTTTCCAAGAGCTGGATATCGGGGGCAGCAACCTCATAATGCGCAGTGGGGGTAATGTTTACAGATGCTATGTGTTGGGAACAGACTTTCCCCATTTGGAAAGTATTCTTCGGGTCTGCGAAGAAGTGGAGGTATTTTTCCGATCCACGACGCGGTCCTAGGATTGGGGTGCGGAAGATAAGCTCCTCGTTAGGGGCTATCTCGATCACCTCCTGGATGGTGCAATTGTCTATCGAGGTGGGTGCGCCAGAGTTTTCCTTGTCGCTGTAGGAGGCTTGTAGGTAGGAGAAGTAACGCCCGATGCCCGTATTCTTTACGCTCCACTCCACCTCGTTGTAATTGTCTGTATGGAGGGAGGTAGAGCTATGCCAAGTGACCTCTAGGCGTGGGACTCGCGGTTGGTTTTCATCTACTAACTCTACAGTGCGTTTCGATCCTGCCACAGTGATTCGCAGCCACTTTCTGTCTTGGGTGGTTAATGGGTAGTAGGCACTGTTTTCCTCCTCGTATACATACGGACGAAGGCTATAGACTCCGTCTGCCAATCCAGAGACGGAAAGCTTATCAAATTCGAGTTTGTACAAGAAGGCTTGTAGCGGCACAGGGGCTTTGCCCGATACACACTTCCGCACCTCCTGTCCTTGCGCATTGACAATCCCCACGCCTAGACGTACGGATCTTGTTGCTCGGCTCGCGGTACGTATCCCCTTTACCTCGATATCGTCGACGGTGGCGGAGATGGGTAACGTCCCCAATTCCCCCGAATATATATCCACAACATCGTAGGTATAGTCACGCACCTCGGGCAGCGTACCGCTTAGCGGCGCAGGGCAAACTCCGATGATAGCAGAACCGTAGTAGCTGTAATCTATTTTTTTCGTGGGCGTTAACTTGTGGAGCATAAAATAACCATCGTAGAAGCCGTCCCACCCCCAATTGACATGGAAGTAGCCATTGCCGTCGTACCCGTCCAATATGAAGGAGTGTCCACCCTTGGAGGGGTCATAATGGTCGCCTGCGTAAATCACTGGACGCCCCGCCTTCAATTCTGCCACCATCATCTGTTGCCAAGCGAGTTGGGAATAGCGGTTGGCTTGCACCAAGCGGAGTGAGGGGGCATAATCGAAGTGATCGCGCAGCACATCGCGGAGCTTTGGGAACTTACTCGAACTCTCGCCAGGGCTGTATTGCATTTTTACCGCCTTGCCGATCTCGCGCATTAGGTACGACACCGCCTCTTTATCCTCTTGCGAGGCATTCGGGACGTCGTTTGGCATGTGTGTCCAATCAAAAGGTTTTGTACAAAACTCACTCTCGCCCTCTACCGTACCTTTTCCTTGTGGAGGCCATGCATAGTAACGCATGATCTGGGCACAGGTTGTTGCATTACAGCCCGTTAGTGCATGTGCTCCGCCAATTTCTGGGGTAAAAAGATTATATGGATATGTTTGCCCCCACGCCAAACCGCGGAGAAGTGGGGTGACGACCGACGTCGGATCGCGTAGCACTTGTGCCGAGGCATGTTTGTCCTCTTGTCGTACCTGTTTTACCCATGCCGAATAGCCATCTAAATACGCGGCAACCTCCTTCGGCAAAGCTTTTGCGGGGAAGTTCTCTCGATCCGAATAGGCAAGGATGGTAGGCAGAGCATCATCACCTGCGACAATTACAAAACCAGTCCCACTGGTATTACCAAACACGTAAAAATCTTTACCATCGTTATTGCCCTTAGTGGGTAGCCCCGAGCTCGTGTAGAGTAATGCTACAGGCGGTTGCCCACCCCGCGGTATGGTCATTTGAAAGTGTTGCGCAGCATAGATTGCCGCCTTTTGTTGCGAGATGGGATTCGCTAACACGTTAAGCGTACAGCTGAGCAGTACACTCCATAAAAGCAGGATAGTTTTTCTCATGTCTGTAACTTCCTTTAAGTTAGGGACTAATACAACTTATCTAAAAAACACAGTTCAAATTATTTTCGAGACGGAGTGTCATAACGCGCAAACTGCTGTGTTGTTTGAGGAATTCTGGGGCGCTAACATATGCCAGTACTCTCGCTTCGCTCTTATTCTCAGCGCCTTGTATTTTACGCATTCTGAACACACCTAAAAAGAGTGTGCTAAATTCCTATTTTGACAGTCACGCCTCGCAACCTAGAGATCATTACACTTGTTTGAAACCTCACCTTCGTAAATCAGAGGGAAGAGGCTCAGAGCGTTCGAAGTTTTTGCTCTAGGATTATTAAATAAGGGCTTACCTTAGGATCTGCTCCTAATGGCAAGCCCTTTTGTATCCGCTCAAAGACCGTAAAGACTATTCTTCGCCACCTTCTTCGCCATCAGCCATTCCATCTTCTTCAGCACCTTCTCCTTCGGGTTGCTCAGGCTGTGGAGGCTGTTGGAGTTGCGACATGTCGGGCTCTGTAAGCGTACCGTCTACTAATTTCTTAAGCTCATCAGCTCCATATACTAGCTCTATAGGAGCTTTACCACCACCTGCTACTTCGTAGGTGTATTTCAATGAGCCTTTTACATCAACTAGGAGTTTCGCCAGTTCCTTAAAACTCGCATCATCTTTCTTAGAGAATAGGATAGACTCTTTGTAGACCTGCTGCCCCAGCATGAAAGCTAGGTTATCAAAATTTTCTACAGGAATTTCATAGATGGTGTTCATCGAGTTAGTCGCAGACTCAAAAACCATGTCTTTCACCAGTACTCCATTCATAGAAACGGGAACCCCGATTTCTTTCTTCGTCTGTTCGATGACTTGTTTCAACTTCTCGATCTTGCTGGTGCAAGAAGTGAAGACAAAAGCCGTTGCGAAAACGACCATAATACCCCAAAATGCTTTCTTCATCATACTACTATTTAGACAATTAATTCATACCCTCTCCTACGCCCCTAGCAAGGGAGTTTCTACTCTCCTGTTTGTTGCAACATACGTGCAAATGTACATTATTGTTTCTTGATTCTGGTGTAAATGGTGTCGCCCTCTAGGCTTTTACTTCCGATTGAAAGTAATCGAGCGCATCGAATGTTCTGCTTCGTCATGCATACTTTGTGGGAAACACAAGACCGCAAGATAGGCGTCTGTGGACTGCAATCCAATAAAGCCTCCGATCAAAACTAAGCTATCATTCCGCACTCCGCGAATATACACCCCCGAGATATTATGCTCATTCAGTCTAACGGCTTTCAATGAGGAAAGCTCTAGCCCCTGCTCTTTTGCAGTAGCGATAACCTGCTCCCCGATTTCGGCGTCATCATTTTGCAGCCGGTCGAGATGGGATATGTGTATTATAGATCCTGCAAAATCTCGGAGCACCACTTCTCGCGTCGTATTAACCAGCACCTCGCTAGACTCCTCTACCTCGATAGAGAGTCCCAGTTTTGGGAGATCCTTCACAGCATACTCGGTTGTTGCACAGCCTTGTAAAAGGAGCACGAGCAAGGAGAGTGTAGAAAGGCTGAAGAAAAGTCTGTAATATTTCATCGGCGAATGGTGGTTTCTTTAAGTCCGTGTTGGCGGTTACCAGCTTCTTGGCTACGTTCGCGAGCGGAAGAAATGGTATTATTTATGACCGAGTTCCACGAGACGTCTTGTTGATTTGTTGCGTTAATTTCCTTACGAAGGGAACGGATAAAAGCCAATGTATAGACACCACCCATCATGTCGCAAATAGAAGTCTCCCCTGGAGAGGCAGCTGTGGATAGCATATTACCCCGTTCTTGGAGAAAGAGCTGCCCGAGGCGACTGACTGAGAAATTATTGCTAGCACGACAATAGAGCGTTCCACACTCTCGCATTGGGGGTGTTTCGATTCCGATCGGAGTATTACAACAGTCGCTCAGCACTATATTCAAGCGGGCATTTTTGGAACAGATCTCATCATAAATATCGCTCATTAAGAGATGGTTTTCCTCTATGTTGTCGTAAGAGGACGAGGTGAGATCTATCGCTGGGTAGGAGCTCTCTTGGTCGTTGAACCGAAAACCGTGTCCGCTGTAGAGGAAAAAGACGATATCATTTGCCGCTGGCGCTAATTCTTGCAAAGTTTGCACAACCCCTTCGCGCGAATAATTATTGCCCATCACATTGTAGTTTCTCATACGAATGCCGAGGGCTTGCGAGATACCTTTCATTTCGCTCTTGATGTTGTCATAATCACGCTCGCAAGAGGAGCCAATATCATTCACCGTAGCGTTAATCACTGAGACGAAATGGAGGGTAACCCCAGAGTTATTAGATAGTGTATTGCTCCCATTGTAAAAATCAGAAGAGCTCGGGTCGTCATCGTCATCTGAGTCATCTTCATCGCTAGGAGCACACGTACCAGTGGAACAGCTCCCTTGGTCAGAGAGCATGTTGGTATCCACAGTAGCACCAGCTTCTGCGAGTAGCGTTAAAACAGTTCGATAGATATCAGAGCCATCTCCTAAGTTACTTGCAATTGTAATACGTTGATCCAGTATCTCTTTTTGGGCAGTCATAATAGACTGATAGACGGGATCTTCTACATTGTAAAACTGCTGAAGATATTCGGCAGTGATATCCGCCAAGCCGACCTCGGTAAAGGAATCAGGGTCTTTGAAATCGTTCTTGGTCAGGTCATAACAGATGGCAGGCAGGATTTCAACTTCGTTCGATCCTTTCAGTTTATTCCAAAAGAAGACAATGTATGGGGCATTGGACGCCTGTTTCATTGGCGCAAGCGCCGTATACTGTTGTCCGTCTTCTGAGCCTTGTTCGCCATTGTACGGGATATCGTCTGCGGCAGTGACATCATTATCTGCAGAGAGTTCGACGACGCGCATGGAGACATTTTCGTCGTCTTCGTATATCATGAAGCCGTAGCACTGCTTACCCGCTTGGTTTTTATATGCAAGCTCGTAATAGGTCTGAGCAAAAGCAGTCAGACTAAAAAAGAAGAAGCAGAGCGAGAGAATAAAAAACTTGAAGTTTCTCATTAGCGGATTGTGGATTCGTTAATCGGTTCTTGCAGCCCGCCCCAACGCTTAGCTTTCTCTATTGTTAGAACTTTAGCATAATCGAAAATAGAATTCCAAGAAGGAGGTTGCTGATTGATTGCATGTGCCTCCTTGCTGAGGGCACTCATAAACATCCCAATAAAAACACCCGCGTAAGAAAATTGATGAGGCGATGCGGAAGTAGCAATCATATTACCACGCGCTTGGAGAAAGAGCTTTCCAAGGTAATTTATTGAGTAGTTGTTGGTGGTACGACTATACAAGCCCCTTGATTGGAGTATTATATCTGACTCTGTTACATTACAAGCAGAGCTCAAGACAATATTTAGACGAGCATTTTTGGCACAGATCTTCTTATAGACATCATACATACGGTAAACTCTTCTGTATTCTTGAGTGCTACTCTTTATAGCCGCCGTAATAGGGAATGGATCTTTTTGTCCGTCCTCCCTATATCCATGTCCGTTGTATACAAAAAACACGACATCATTGGGATCTGGTTTTAGCTCATCGAGCACGATATCGATGACGTCGCAATAATACTTATCTCCCGCCAGTTTATATTCTTTTAACCGAATGCCGAGCATTTCAGTGATAGCCTTCATTTCGCTCGATACTATATCATAATCTCTTTGTGCATAAGGACCAGTCTTTGGATCATCGATATTCATCACCAAAACTAGATGAAGTGTAACCTTGGGTGCATTACTGGGCGACGTACTGGGAGTATTAGGCGTGTTAGGGGTACTCGGCGTACTTGGTGTATTCGGAGTAGTTGGAGTACTCGGTGTATTAGGGGAGCTTGGGGTACTAGGAGTATTAGGTGTAGTTGACGTATTTGAAACACTGGGCGTAGATGGTGTACTGGGCTTGTTAGGGGTGCTTGGGACACTGCCTCCATTATTAGGGTTAGAGGAGGCGGGATTGTTATACGTATCGCTGTCCTCGTCTGAATCATAATTACCAGAATCGTAATTGTCCGAATCATAGTTATCTGAATCGTGAGTGCCAGAGTTGGAAGCATAGGAGTTGGATGAGTTATTGCTATTTGACGTGTCGTCATCATCCATCATATCCCAAACAGCATCGTAGGTATCAAAACCATCATCGACGCTTTTCTTAATAATAGCACGTTCGCCCAGCACCTTATTTTTCGCAGCCATGATAGCCTTGTAGGTAGGATCATCGGTATCGTAAAACTGCTGAAGATATTCGGTGGTAATATCCGCCAACCCGACCTCGGTGAAAGAATCGGGGTCTGTGAAGTCTTCCTTCTCCAAGTCAAAACAGATGGAAGGGACGCTCTCGTCGTCTTTCTGCTTACTCTGCAAGAAAACGATATATGGAGCATTTGGGTGAGATTTTGTTGGAGCAAACGCTGTATACTTCTGATCGTTTTCCGCCCCCTGCATTACTGTATAGTGAAGATCTTCGGCGGCAGTGACATTATTATTGTTATCCGCTTCGACGATGCGCATTGTAGTATGCGCATCGTCTTCGTAGATTAAAAAGCCGTAACATTGCTTCCCCGCTGGGTTCTTATAAGCGAGCTCGTAATAAGACTGCGCAAAAGCGGGAAGGCTAAAAAGGAGTGCGCAGAGTGAAAAAAAGAAAAGTTTGAAGTGTTTCATCAGCGGATGGTAGACTCATTAAACGGTTCTTGATGACGCTGAATAAGCTTAGCATTTTCAACTGTTAGAACCTTAGCATAATCAAACAGAGAATTCCAAGAAGGAGGTTGCTGCTTGATTGCATGTGCCTCCTTGGCGAGAGCATGCACAAAAGCCTTAATAAAAATACCAGCATACGAAAATTGATGAGGCAAGGATGAAGTACCAATCATATTGCCTCTTGCTTGGAGAAAGAGCTTACCAAGGTGACTTACCGAGTAATTGTTGGTGGCGCGACTATGGAATCCCCTCGCTTGCCAATTCTGCTCAAGCTCCTTTCCTGTTACATTACAAGCTTCGCTCAGTACAATGTTTAGACGAGCCTTTTTAGCGCAAATCCTCTCATAGATTTTATGCATATTGAAAATCTTTGCATATTTTTTAGAGCTACTCATTATCGCCATACTTGGGAATGGCTCTTTTTGCACTTCTGTCTCATTTCTAGGTATACCATGCCCGTCGTATAGAAAAAACACGACATCATTGGGATCAGGTTTTAGGTCATCGAGCACACGATCGAGAGTATCGCAAAAGTAATTAGGACCTGCCACTTTATATTCTTTCAACCGAATGCCAAGCGTTTCAGCGATCTCCTTCATTTGGCTTGATACCATTTCATAATTTTTTTGTGTATAAGATCCTATTTTTTCATCCTTAATGTCTAGCACCAAAACTAGATGAAGTGTAACCTTGGGCGCATCACTGGGCGACGTACTGGGAGTATTAGGCGTGTTAGGGGTACTCGGCGTACTTGGTGTATTCGGAGTAGTTGGAGTACTCGGGACACTCGGGGTGTTTGGTGTACTAGGAGTATTAGGCGTACTAGGGGCACTACCTCCATTATTAGGATCTGAAGAAGAGGGATTGTTATACGTATCGCCGCTGTCATCGTCTGAATCATAATTACCAGAATCGTAATTGTCCGAATCATCGTTATCAGAATTGGAAGCGCCAGAGTTGGAAGCATCGGAGTTGGATGAGTTATTGCTATTTGACGTGTCGTCATCATCCATCATATCCCAAACAGCATTGTAGGTATCAAAGCCATCGTCGAAGCTTTTCTTAATTATCGCACGCTCGCTCAGCACCTTATTTTTCGCAGCCATGATAGCCTTGTAGGTCGAATCTTCAACGTCATAAAACTGCTGAAGATATTCGGTAGTAATATCCGTCAAACCGACCTCGGTGAAAGAGTCGGGGTCTGTGAAGTCTTCCTTCTCCAAGTCAAAACAGATGGCAGGTACGCCCTCTTCGTTTTCCTGTTTACTATGCAAGAAAACGATATATGGAGCATTTGGGTGAGATTTTGTTGGAGCAAACGCTG
>CAJPTS010000044.1 GCA_905373625.1 Bacteroidia bacterium | reverse complement strand
GGGTTAATTGCTGAGCAGCGGATACCCTTTGCGCGTCGCCATCTTCTTTTTGCTGGGCTCTATTTCATTGTAGTACTGGTGGCTTTTCTGGCAGGTCTTTATGTCTTTAATTACATCGAGTTTTAGTCGATGCTTGCCACGAAAACGCACTTTTTTCTTTATCGTGTAGCCGAAGATTTATGGAAGCGCTGGGGGAGAGAGGGGTTGCGCCATAGCGTTGTATTCTTACCTTCCGCTCGCTCAAAGCTTTTTTTGGTACGTTATTTACACGAACTGGCGGGAGGACAGGCGCTAGTACTGCCACAATGGGGGAATATACGTACCGAAGCAGAACGCATTACTACCCTTGACGTAGTAGAGCCGCTGCTTTTGCTACCAGAGGTATTCAGATTGTACCGAGAGTATGCACAGATCCCCCTCGAAGGCGAGTTTGCAGACGCTTTTGCTGAGTTCTATCCTGCGGGAATGACGATCTTGCGAGACTTTGATCAGATAGACAAATACCTCGTCAACGCACAACATCTTTTTGAAAATATAGATGCCGACGCTCAAATTACTCGCAATATAGACTACCTGACACAAGCGCAGCGCGAGTGGTTAGCACACTTTTTTACGAACGTGGCAAAAGTACAACACTCACAATTAGAAAAGCGCTACCTACAAATTTGGCAAGTATTGTACCCCATCTATCGGGATTTACAGCATTACATGCAAGAGCGTAAAGAGGGATACGAAGGGGCTGTATTCCGTAGTGCACTAGAGAAGATTAAAGACTCGCCAAACCGTGTACTTATAAAGAATGTGGAGCGTTACGCCGTCGTGGGCTTCAATGCATTAAGTGCGTGCGAAGTGCAATATTATCAATACTTGAAAGCCGCTGCGGGGACAGAGAATGTCCTCTTTTATTGGAACTATCCCGCCTCAATACGCGGAAATGAGACAGAGAATCCCGAAAACCGCCATAAGAATGCAGGTTACTTTATACGCAGTCACCGTACACTCGGCGATGCTTTGCCAACTCCTGAAGCATTTAATACAGAACAAACTGTAGAAATTATTGCTGCCCCCTCCGTACTCTCTCAAGCTGATGTGGTTCGTGAACTTTTGCAGAAGCAAACTACTTCCGAGATTGAAACTTCCGTACTCGTCCTGCCCGACGAGCAGCTACTACAGCCCATTCTACAAGCGCTACCCAAGGAGCTAGCCATGAATATTACAATGGGGTATCCCCTACGCAGTACGTTGGTCTATCTCTTCTTGGAAAATCTCCTCGCATGGCTTGAGACCCGCGCCCGCGAGCCCAAAAGCTCTTCCCGCAAAAGTTTGAAGAGTTTACTACTTCACCCCTTCTGGCAGTCATGGGCTGAGATACAATATGCATTAACCGAATTAGAGAAGTATACCAACGATGAGGTCACAGATAGTGAACTAAAAGAGACCATCATCGCGCGTTGGATTGCAGATTATGAATCGTGCTCGCTCAGCGACTTTTTGTTAGAGCGCTTACAAGAACTTGGCGATCGCCTAGATGTTACAACTGACCAAGAGGTAGAAAAAACAAATGAAGAAAAGCCAGAACAACCTATCTGGTTACATTATTTAACAGCAGCTTACGGCGTCGTAGCCGAACTTCAGCAAGTATTGGTGCGTGCGGGGATCGAAGCCAATGTACGCTTGTATCGGCTACTCCTACCACAGGTATTTCGTAACAAGAAGATTTTCTATTACGGCGAACCGCTCTCTGGCTTACAGATTATGGGATTTCTAGAAACTCGTTGTCTAGATTTTGATCAGGTTACCATCCTTTCTTGCAACGAAGGCACATTACCCGCCGTACACTCCACGCCCTCCTTCATACTTTCTTCGATGTGTAAAGGGTATAACCTACCTACGTTGCAAGACCACGAGTTAATGTATGCATACTATTTCCATACAATCGTGGCACGCGCCAAACACGTACGGCTAATCTACGCGAAAACCGATGGTGCTGGGGGAGGTGCAGAACCAAGTCGGTACGTATTGCAATATAAATACCCACTAGGGGAAAGTAAGTCAGCGGCTATTACGCAATTTCTTGACTTTACATTTTCTCATAAAGAATCTGACGTACATAAGGTACAGACACCACAAGTAGTCCCCAAGGAGTATTGTAGAGAGGCGTTTGAAAGTTATTTGGAACAGGGGGTTAGTCTTTCCGCGTTGAGTACATACTGCCGTTGCCCATTGCAATTTTTCTACAAATACCTTGCGCGTATCGAGGAGCGACAGCGCCCTGAGTATGCTGAGATGTCTGCACTAGATTTTGGTAATCTGGTGCACAATTCGTTGCGAAGCTTATATGCCCCCCTCGTTGGACGCGAACTCTCAGAAGACACCCTAAATAAACAAGCGGAAGACGTGAATAGAATTGTCAATATAGAATTTGAAAAACTACGGGGGAGGGGAGATAAAAATGGTATTGAACAGATTGAGTGTAATATCATTAGCAAGCTCCTCGCCGATTGTTTGGCACGAGATACCCAACGTATACCTTTCACAATTTGTGCTCTCGAACACGAAGTAAAAGGGGAAATTGGCTTAGATGACAATCTGAAGGTCAAACTACAAGGAAAAATAGACAGGATAGATCAGTCGGCAGATGACTTTTTTATCATAGACTATAAGACGGGGCAATTTGATAAGAGGCACGCAGAATTTACTTCAGTTGCCGCACTTTTTGATGGTGGCGCAGAACGCGACTACGTCTTTCAAACATTCTTCTACGCTTATTTGCTCGGTCAAGTAAAAGACGCTCTAGCGCCTAATATTGGGGGAGGAAATGTACTCTCGCCCGAACACGCATACCCCGCTTTGTGGTTTGTACTAGAGGGGCGCGAAGCAACATTAGAAATCTCTTATGCAAAAAAACGATCTGATACAAAGGAGGAGCAAACGAACGATCCCCCTGCGCCACATAAGCAAGAGGGTAATAATGTGTATGCTTCGCATGCCACAGAATTTGAGACTGCGCTAAAGACGTGCCTCGCCACCCTAGTTACTAGCACCAACTTTGCACCCACTACAGAAAGAAAACGGTGCGAGAAATGCCCTTATCAATTGCTTTGTTGGGGAGCAAAAGGTTGCCAGTAGTTTTATACTGAGGCGTGAGCTCTTTCTTAATAGTATAAGATTTGTCCAAGTTTCTATCTCTGTGGTTTTGACTCTCTAAGTTCACTCTATTGGAGTCTTGACTTAAATTCAGCTCCCGTTACAATGGCTGCTCCACAATGGAGCTACCTCATTTTATATCCATACGGTATTCTCTATTTCCGTAGTACACAAAAAGGAAATACGAAGACTGTGGTAGTGAAAAACTCGGAAAAGTGGCTATTCTCTAGTATTTCTCTTAACAGTGCATTTTACATATTCTGAATACACCGTCAAGTTAAAAGAAAGAAGTTCTGAGTTAAAGGTTGCACTACGAACAAATTGCGTAAGACGTCGTTACGCCTTACGCAAATCAGGATATAAAATAAAAGATTGATTATTTGCATTTTGCGCTTATGAAACAACTTATTTTGGTTTTGAAACAGGCTTACCTATATAATGAGCAATCTTTGTACACGGAATTTCAAACACAAAATACAAAGACGCACGTTACAGAATGCCACAGAACTATCCGTTAGCAGAACGGAAACGCAACAAAATGAGAAGCGAGTGTTGAATTATTAGAGATACTTGAATCTAGCAAATAAAAAAATCAAGGAGTTTATTTGATTGTTTGCTCAAAATTTTATCACCGAATATATGAAAACCCTATGTCGGCGATAAAATTCACGCAGCTTAACGCGTCCAACGCCCAGCGCGACGAATTAGGCTCTAGGTAAATTCTGCATAACGTGCAAAAAGATATTAACTTTGACCCGAAGTTGGAGGAGTGTAAAAAGCATCAGATGGCTACTGAAAATATAGAATCGGCATTTGCGCTCGAGCATTTGCAAGTGGCAGGTACGTTGGTAACCCCCTCAGTAGATTTTGATAGAGCAACAGGACTATTAACCCTCACTGGAGTTTCTATGCCCGAAGATATGGGAAGATTTTATAGCCCATTACTAGCTTGGATGCGTAAATACGCCGAGAATCCTGCTCCAGAGACCGTGTTCCGTATAGCATTCAGCTATTTTAATACAGCAACCTCCAAAGTACTCCTAGAATTATTTGCCATCTGTGAGAACATCCACGAGAGCGCCCACCCAGTACGCATCGAGTGGTGCTACATACCCGATGACTTCGATATGATCGAGGCGGGAGAAAACTACGAGATGATACTGCGTGCCCCTTTCCAATTTGTGGCTCTTAACGCTACAAAAGCAAATTAAGAAATAACCATGTTGTCTTATTACGTAGCTCAGGGTAATGACTATCCTATGGTGAACTTCGATACAGATCGGAGAGAATTCGTGATCTGTGGCATCTCGCACCCCGAGTCTGCCATGGACTTTTACGGTCCACTGATTCGGTGGCTAAAAGATTTCGTTGACGAACAACACTCAACCCCTGATGTGCATCGCGCCCCACTATACTTAAAATTGCTGTTTCGGCACGTGAACTCCATGTCCTTTCGCTCAGTGAGTAGGATCTGTCGCTTATTTTCTACTCTTAGCGATCTCTATCCGTGCGAGGTGATCTGGTATTTTGAGAATGAAGATATCGACATCTACGAAGCAGGCGTCGATCTAAAAGAAGAATTGGCGCTGCAAGACACTGTATTTAAGATAGAAGAAACGAGCGATACTATCGAAACGGTACAGGAAAGGGAACGCCCCAAGAACTAAGAAGAAAACAACTAGAGCGCATAAGGGTAAGAGTAACCGCTTACCCCTTTTTTTGTCGTCAAACCTGACCTTAGAATATAATTTGGAGAGGAAAATTCGTTGAGATGGGACGAGCACTACGTAAAGAGTTAGCCTTGCGAACGGGTAGACTTATGTTCATTACGCATCCCAACAACCAAAACTCGTTGCAAGAACAGTTGGAAGGATATGTAAAAGGCGGGGGACGACTCCTACAAGTACGCTTGAAAGGAGTACCTAAAGAGGAGCTACGCAGAGTAGTAGATCGCATCGTGGGGGTTATGGACGACTTGGGTGGCAGTGTGATTGTCAACGACAATTGGGAAGTCGCGCTCGCTACAAATGCTTGGGGGGTACATATAGGACAGAAAGATGGCGATCCTATCAAAGTACGTAAACTCATAGGCGATAACATGGTGCTCGGAGTCACGGTAAACACCGTGCAACAACTGCTGGCATTAAAAGATGCTCCTATTGATTACGTCGGACTCGGTCCTTTTCGCTTTACGCGTACGAAAGAAAATCTTGCGTCGATACTTGGGCTAGAAGGCATCCGCCAAGCGGTTACAGAAGCACGCGATGCGGGGGTTACACACCCGATATTTGTAATCGGAGGAGTGGAAAGTATCGATGTGCGCCCACTTCTTTCGCTCGGAGTACATGGCGTGGCTGTATCGGGCAGTATAGCCTCTGCAACTGATCCTGCGTTTGCTACGCAGAAGTTTCTAGAATCTATTGAGAAAATATTACGCTAATGCTTGCTTTAGGATCTTATACCTTCGCGTCGCACTTATTACTTGGGACGGGAAAATTTGCCTCCAATCAGTTGATGGCAGAGGCTATTGTAGCTTCGGGGAGTGAACTAGTCACCGTGGCGCTAAAACGCATAGATTTTCACAACTCGGCAGATAATATGCTTGCAGCATTGCGTAGTACTGGTGTGAAATTATTGCCGAATACCTCGGGCGTGCGCAATGCAGAGGAAGCGATTTTTGCAGCTCAAATGGCACGCGAAGCGCTCGGGACGGATCTCATTAAACTGGAAATACATCCCGATCCGCGTTATTTATTGCCAGACGGGGAGGAAACTCTCAAAGCCTGCGCAGTCTTAGCAAAAGACGGTTTTACGGTGTTGCCTTACATTAGTGCAGACCCCGTATTGTGCAAGAAGTTGGAGGCTGTGGGAGTCGCGGCAGTAATGCCATTGGGAGCGCCAATAGGGAGTAATCGGGGTTTGTTAACCCGAGACTTCCTTCGCATTATCATCGAACAAAGTAACGTGCCCGTCATAGTGGATGCTGGAATCGGCGCACCGTCACATGCTTGCGAAGCATTAGAAATGGGAGCCGACGCTGTACTAGTTAATACGGCCATTGCCGTGGCAAATGACCCAGTAGCGATGGCCTTAGCATTCAAAAAAGCTACAGAAAGTGGGCGCGAAGCCTACCAAGCGGGATTACCCGCTACGGGTATTACGCTAGAGGCGGTTGCTTCTAGTCCCCTCACCGCATTTTTAGATAAAACTGATAACGTGTAATACGTCTATTGCGCTAAACGGCTTAAAGGGTATGTCAGACTAATTGGCATACCCTTTTCTCTTGCGTGCAGAATATGAAAGAAGAAGAGGTAAAGTCAGGGCGTGTCTGTCTTAGCAGAGCACTTAACATCTTCTATGTTCTTTTAGATAGCAACTGTGCTGCCAAGCGTATACTTTTCTAGAGAAAATATTTTAGCAAACGTCTTTTTAGCTGTGTATACGGCTGATAGCGTATAATAGGGTCACACCACGTGCCTCGGCAAACGACAGCTTTTTTATGGCTGAAAGTATCAAAAGAACTCTTGCCATGATAAGCCCCCATCCCCGATGCTCCGATCCCACCAAAAGGTAAATTGGGGCTTATTATATGTGAAAGAACATCATTCACACACCCTCCGCCGCACGGTATTTCATGAAATACGCGCTCGGCAAGTGATATATCTTTGGCAAAGAGGTAAAGCGCTAAGGGTTTGTCTTGTGCCTTCACAAAACGAATAGCCTCTTCTATATCTTCTACGCAAATAATGGGGAGTAACGGTCCAAATATCTCCTCTTGCATAATTAGGTCATGAGGGGAAATGTTATCCAGTATGGTCGGAGCTATCTGTAGCGTTGTTTCGTCTTTATTGCCCCCATAAACCACTTTTCCTGGATCAAGTAGTATACTTAGTCTATCATAGTGTCTACGATTGATTATTCTGCCATACGCGGCGTTTTGAAGGGGAGAAGTGCCGTATTGCAATACAATCTCTTCTTTCAAATACTGTACTAGCTCGTCATGGACGGCTTTTACCACAAGAATATAGTCGGGGGCTACGCACGTCTGCCCGCAATTAAGGAATTTGCCAAATACAATACGCCGAGCTGCTAAACGTAAAGGAGCGCTCTGCGCAATAATTACAGGCGATTTGCCGCCCAGCTCCAGTGTTACAGGGGTTAAATGTTGCGCCGCACGTTCCATGACATAGCGCCCTACACGCCCGTTCCCTGTGTAGAAGATATAATCGAATTTCTCTTCAAGCAGAGACTGACTCACGGCTACTCCGCCACAAATAACAGAGACGAATTCTGGAGGAAAAGTCTCTCGTAACAGATGCTGCAAGAGCTCTGCTGTAGCAGGGGCGTCTGAGGATGGTTTTAAGATGCAGCAATTACCAGCAGCAAGCGCCCCAATCAGAGGAACAATCGAAAGATAAAACGGATAGTTCCAAGGTGCGAGAATAAGCACTACGCCATAGGGTTCGCAGATAATTTTTTGGCGAGAAGGGAAGTTAGCTAATATGGAATGCGGATGCCGTGTTTTAGTCCACCTTCGGAGGTGTTTGAAGGCATAGCTTATCTCACTGAGAGTTGTAGCAATCTCTGACATGTAAGATTCTGTGTCAGATTTGCCAAGATCGCTTTCCAAAGCCGCACAAATCTGTTTTTGGTGGGCGAGAATACTCTTTTGTAATTGCCTCAGTGCTGTCTTACGTGCTACAACAGAACGAGTTGCTCCTGATGCGAAATATGCGCGCTGTTTTTCTATCACGTTATTCATAAACTACATGTGAAATGGATGAGCATTTTTCAATGGTTTCAGCTCTTCCGTCCGCTTTCAATCAGAATTTTACTCCCGAGATAATGTGAATTATCTATTCTAAAATAGTTCAGAGAGCAATGTTGTGGTATTTATAATCGAGGTCTCTTAGCAACGAAAAAATATGCAGTTTAAGGCGCCAATAGACGCTATTGCCATTATTATGCTCCATAGGTATGAATACTCACCCCAGCCGCAGAAGGAAGGAAATTGACACCATACCAACAGATTTGTAGGCAAAGAAACGCTATTATAAGAATGAAAAGGGCTATATGAATCTGACGCGGATTTTGCAAACGAAAATGTATGTATACAAGATAGACTAGCATTGTGATTGCAGCCCATGTCTCTTTAGGATCCCAGCTCCAATAATGTCCCCAAGCTTGTTTTGCCCATATAGCCCCAAGTAAAAGCCCTACCATTAGGAATGACAGACCTGTATAAACCATATTATCGGATATGTGCATTATATGTTGCTGCTGTTTTCGTGCGATTTTTTTCTGATAAATAGCAACATAAATAGTTAGAAGAAGTGCAGCCCCAAGCATTGCATAAGAAAACATATAAGAGACCACATGTGGCACAAAATATGGGCTTTCTAAGGCGGGCATCATACTCTTGTTATGGATCTCTGGCTTTGCGATATTGATGACTATAAAAACCGCGGCTAGAACAGTAGAAAAGGCAAGTAGCCACTTATAATGCCAACGGAGATATACTATTACTCCTGCCAACAGAGCAAAAAAGGAATACCAGAGACGTGTCTCGCCCATGGTGCGCATAGGGGGACGTTGGAGCGAATACCACATCAAACCTATGTATATGCCCAAGATACTTATGCCAACTAAAGCTAACACCAGAGCTAAAATCTGACGCTCCTTATAAGCACTCCACGCGGCAAATAATGAAAAAAGAATAGCAGGCACGGCAAAATAGATGAGCTCTTCCCAAGCAATCATGATATTACCTTTTTTCGTGTCTGCGGAATGATAAAGAGGCACAAAGCCCCCAATAACATCATTGCCAAACCGAGATAAACCAGAGGTAACCAAGGATCGCGCACCAGTTCAAATACTGAGGTATTGCTCCAACGCCCCTTCTCGTGGTCATAATTAAGCTGGTAGATATACCACCCCTTAAAGCGTAAAGGTTTATTTACTGCAACTGTAGCCTCTTCTTTAGAACCGTCCGCGGCAATAACAAAAATGTCAGATCTATATTGTTTTGGCTCGGGGGAAGGCATTACTAGAGTAGTGAGCGTATCGAGCTCGAGACCACGGTGTGGGATCATATAACTCCCAGCGGTGATCCAACCAGATAACCGTTTAGACGATACGAGGTTTGTCGCCGTGATTTTGAGACCGTGTGCAGCCCCTTTAGTACCATATTGCACGAAGTGCAACGAATCTTGTGATACGACGGGGGCTCCATAAGGAATGTGTTCGTGAATGACGAATTCCCAATCTGCGTAAGTCGTTGTATCTGGCGTGCGTTCTATACTATATTGCCACGGACGTTGGAGTGGGAGAGGACTCCCCGCACTATCTATAAGCATGAGCTTAGGCGGATATTCTTCCAACGTAAAATTTCGTAGCCCAATGGCAAAATCCATCTCTCGCAGCTCAGATGCCCCCGGTTGTGATACTCGCCATTCGGGGTATTCGGCCTCGCTATTTACTTGCATCTGATACTTCTCAACTTGATGTGCTCCCACAAGTCCGCCCCATAAAGCTACATACAACCCCAAATGGTTAAGCATAAATGAGAGAAATTGAAGATTAGTGCGCTCTTTGTGTCTTGTCAAAAGATAATGGAATGTAGCTGACCCTAGTGTAAAAAGAACATAGATGTACAAAATCAAAAAGTAGCGCGTAGAGAGCATGTGACTGAGCCCCGCAAGATGCACAAAACTATCTAAACCGTGTACTACGATTATTTTAGGCTCAATTTGTCGAGTAAACCCCATTACTATAATTACGGAACACCACACAACCATACTGCCGATCGCCGCTTTATGGCAGCAGAAAAAGCGTATAGCCCGATTCCGTCTAGCAATTATTGCCACTATAAGCGAGGCAACAAATAAGAGAAGACCTCCAACCAAGTTATAAGGGAAACCGAAGGCGTGATCGGGGATTATACCAAGTAAAAAGTGACTTATGAAGCCTAATAAAAAAAGCCCAACAGGTATTGCGAATGCTTCACGATACCCCCAAGGGTGAGTCCACATATCAATCTAAAGGTTACAAACATAGAGCTCTAAAAAGGCGAGTCAGCCTCGCCCGACTAGGGCGTCAAACTAATAACTTTTTAATATAAATAGTTATTGAAAAAATATTGAGAAAAACTACAGCTTGTTACCTTTCTTTGCTTCCTCAAGCCATTTCGGTACAACAGTTGCCAAAAACTCCGCCTTATCTTTGTTTAGTTTTGGCATATCTAACCCTATGTATTCTTGTGC